>DATLFN010000145.1 GCA_035540975.1 Acidimicrobiales bacterium | reverse complement strand
GAGCTCGGGGGGCGCGTGCCGGCCGAGGGCCCGCCGCCCTCCCTGCCCGACGTCCCCGCCTCGCCGACCGTGCGTTCGGTGGTCGACGCCCTGCGGGCGTCGGCCTCCGGCTCGGCCGCCCGCCTGGCCCGGGAGGCCCGGGAGGCCCGCCGCCGCATCCGCTGAGCGTGGGCTCCGCGCCGGGCGCCGGGCGCGGGCGGCGGTCGGCCGCCGGCGGGCGGCGACGCTCAGGCGGTGCGCTCGACCCGTCTCTGCGAACGGCGGCGGTCGGTCTGCGCCAGCACGAGCTTGCGCAGGCGCACCGCCTTCGGCGTCACCTCCACGCACTCGTCCTCGGCGACGAACTCGAGGGCCTGCTCGAGCGACAGGATCCGGGGAGGGGTGAGGCGCACCAGCTCGTCGGCCGTGGACGACCGCATGTTGGTGAGCTTCTTCTCCTTGACCGGGTTGACGTCCATGTCCTCGCCCCGGGCGTTCTCGCCCACGATCATCCCCTCGTACACCTCGACCCCGGGGCCGACGAGCATGTCTCCCCGCTCCTGGAGGTTCATGAGGGCGAACGTGGTGGTGGGCCCCTTGCGGTCGGCCACGATGCTGCCGCTCTGGCGGGTCCGCAGCTCGCCGTGCCACGGCTCGTAGCCCTCGAACACGTGGTGGGGGATGCCGGTGCCGCGGGTCTCGGTCAGGAACTCCGTGCGGAACCCGATGAGCCCCCGCGCCGGCACCAGGTACTCGAGGCGGACCCATCCGGTGCCGTGGTTCACCATGTGCTGGAGGCGGCCCTTGCGCACGGCCAGGAGCCGGGTGACCGTCCCCAGGTGCTCCTCGGGGACGTGCACACTGAGGCGCTCCACCGGCTCGTGGACCCGGCCGTCGACCTCGCGGGTGACCACCTGCGGCTTGGCCACCGTGAGTTCGAAGCCCTCCCGGCGCATGGTCTCCACCAGCACGGCCAGCTGGAGCTCGCCGCGGCCCTGGACCTCCCAGGTGTCGGGCCGGTCGGTGGGCAGCACCTTGAGCGAGACGTTGCCGATCAGCTCGGTGTCGAGGCGGGCCTTGATCTGGCGGGCGGTGAGCTTGGTGCCGTCCCGGCCGGCGAGGGGTGAGGTGTTGACGCCGATCGTCATCGACAGGCTGGGCTGGTCGATGGTCAAGACCGGGAGCGGGCGGGGGTCGTCGGGGTCGGCCAGCGTCTCGCCGATGGTGACGTCGTCCAGGCCGGCCACGGCGATGATTTCGCCCGGCCCCGCCTCCTCGGCGCTCACCCGCTCGAGCCCCTCGGTGACGAACAGCTCGCTGGTCCTGACCCGCTCGATGGTGCCGTCGGCCCGGCACCAGGCGACCGTCGACGCCCGGGTGATGGTGCCCTGGCGCACCCGGCACACGGCCAAGCGGCCGAGGTAGGGGGAGCGGTCGAGGTTGGTGACGAACGCCTGGAGGGGGTGGTCCTCCTCGTAGGTGGGCGCCGGGATGTGGGAGACGAGCAGGTCGAAGAGGGGAGCGAGGGTGGCGCCGGCGTCGTCGGGGTCGAGCGACGCCTTCCCGTCCCGGGCGTTGCAGTAGACGATCGGGAACTCGATCTGGTCGTGGTCGGCGTCGAGGTCGAGGAACAGCTCGTAGACCTCGTCCAGCACCTCCTTGGTGCGGGCGTCGGGCCGGTCCACCTTGTTCACCACCAGGATGACCGGCAGGCGGGCCTCCAGGGCCTTGCGCAGCACGAAGCGGGTCTGGGGCTGGGGCCCGTCCGCCGCGTCGACCAGGAGCAGGACGCCGTCGACCATGGACAGGGCCCGCTCCACCTCGCCGCCGAAGTCGGCGTGGCCCGGCGTGTCGACGATGTTCAGCTTCACGTCGCCGTAGCGCACCGAGGTGTTCTTGGCGAGGATGGTGATGCCCTTCTCCCGCTCCAGGTCGGTGGAGTCCATGACCCGCTCGGCCACGTCCTGGTTGACGCGGAAGATCCCGGACTGCCAGAGCATGGCGTCGACCAGCGTGGTCTTGCCGTGGTCGACGTGGGCGATGATTGCGACGTTGCGCAGGTCGGGACGCGCGGGCATGCGGGCCTTCTCGGGTTCGGGTCGTGTCCGCCGCTGGGGCGCGGAACGAGGCGGGAACACCCCATCGTACGTGGTCGCGACGAAGACCCACTCAATCGGGCCCTTCCGGACGCCGATACCCATCGCACGCCTTGGAGGTGCAGATGGGAACGTTCGGCGCTCTCGCCGTCGCAGTCAGCCTCGCTCTCGTCGGTCCTGGCTTCGTGTCGGCACCGCCCTCGGCCGCATCGTCGGGCTCCGGCGGGCCCGCCGCCGACCCCGACCGGGGTCTCGTCTACCGCGGGCTGTACGCCGCCGACGCCGGACCGTGCCGCAACGGCTTCGAGCTCGGCCACCCGGGCAGCGGCCGCTGCACGCACGGCCCTGACCCGGCGCCCGCCGGCGTCGACGTGGCCCGGCCCCGGTCGCTCGCCGCCATGGAGGCCGACCAGGCGGCCGCCCTGCCCCAGGACGGCCACGGCTCCCTCCTGTGCATCGACGACGGCACGTCCGGGAAGCGGGTCCAGGCCATCTACGCGGTGGCCAGCGACCGCACCGACCGCTTCGCCAGTATCGCACCGCTGATCCCGCAGTGGGCGACGAACGTCGATGCCGTCTTCAACGCCAGTGCCGCCCAGACCGGCGGAGTGCGCCACGTGCGCTGGGTGACCAACCCCGACTGCAGCCTCAACGTGGCGAAGGTGGTGCTGTCGCCCAGCGGCGACGACTCGCTCTCCAACACCGAGGACGAGCTGTACGCCAAGGGCTTCAACCGAACCGACCGCAAGTACCTCGTGTGGGCCGACGCCAACGTCTACTGCGGGATCGCGGGCATCTATGGCGACGACCGGCCCGGGCAGGAGAACGCCAACAACGGCGTCTCCTGGGCCAGCCCGCTGGTCGGCCGCGTCGACAGCGGGTGCTGGGGGCGGAACGCGTCCGTGGAGGCCCACGAGCTGGTCCACATGCTGGGCGGGGTCCAGCTGAGCGCGCCGAATTCGAGCGGCGGCTGGCACTGCACCGACGAGTCGGACCGGATGTGCTATGTCGACACTCCCTCGACCGTGTTGGCGAAGGTGTGCCCCGACACCGAGGAGTACCTCCTCGACTGCAACAACGACGACTACTACTCCACGGCGGTGCCCAGCGGCAGCTACCTGGCGACGAAGTGGAACACCGCCAACAGCGCGTTCTTGACGTCGACGCCGGCGCCGCCGCCCGACACCACGCCGCCGCCCGTCCCGACGGCGCTGGCCGGCGTGGCGGGCGACGGGCAGGCGGCGCTGTCGTGGCTGCCCGTGGTCGCCGCCGACCTGGCCGGCTACCGGGTGTCCCGCAACGGCACGCCGGTGGCGACCACCACGTCGTCCGCCTTCACCGACACGGGGCTGACCAACGGCGTGCGCTACGAGTACACGGTGTCGGCGTTCGACGCCGCCGGGAACCGCTCGGCCGAGTCGGTGCCTGTCACGGTGACGCCGATGGCCGCCGCAGTGGCGCCGCTTCCCACGACCACGACCACGACCACGACGCCCCCGCCCCCCCTGCCC
>DATLFN010000144.1 GCA_035540975.1 Acidimicrobiales bacterium | reverse complement strand
GCCCTTCCGCCGCCGGCACCGGCGGCCGACCAGCTGGCGCTGCGCCTGTAGCCGAGCCGGTCCGCTACCGCCCCCGGCGCCCCGGCCGCCGGTCCCCGGACCAGCTGGCGCGGCGACGGAGCGGTCAGGCGACGGGCAGCGGCGCGGCGGCGACGTCCATGTGCGGCAGCCGCCCGGAGGCGGCCCTCGCCCGCCGGTCCATCGCCAGGTGGAGCGCGACGTTGGCGGCCACGGCTGCCACGAGGGTCACGGCGTAGGCGGGCGTCTGCCAGCCCGCCTGGAACTCGTCGCCGGCCCGCAGGGCGCCGAGGCCGACGAGCACCAGGCCCATGGTCGCCACCTGGGTCGTGATGCGGAAGCTGCTCCACCGGGAGTCGAACCAGAAGCACAGCCAGGTCACGGCCGGGAACGCCACGAAGGCGCTGAGGGACCGGGACGTCGCCACCTCCAGCGGCCACGGCCACACCTCGGCCGCGGCCGACGGCCACCCGAACATGACGGCCGCGAAGCCGAGCTGGAGGGCCCCGCCCGTCCCGACGGCCGCCCGCAGCGACCGGGGCACGACGGCGTCGGTCGCCGACGGCACGCCGGGGTCGAGTCGCCGGTTGTTCCGCCACAGGACGGGCAGCAGGAACGGGGTGGCGCCGTAGAGGACCAGCCACGCCCAGAACGACACGTGGTCGTGGTTGAACCGGCTCCAGTGGAGGACGGTCGTGGCCAGGAGTATGGAGCTGAACACGGTGGTGGCGAGGAACCCGACGCCGACGCGGTGCCACTCCCTGCTGCGGGCGACCCGGAGGAACAGGTAGGCGCCGGAGAGGTAGCCGCCGCCCATCACGAGGGCCGACATGGAGGGGCACACCATCCAGCCCCACAGCTCCTGGGTGCGGTCGGGGAAGCCGTAGAGGAGGACGAAGGCGGCCACCAGCACGGGGACGACGGCGGTGGCCACCCAGCGGGTGGGCGCCAGCATCCGATCGCTCCGATCGGCCTTAGGGATCGAGGAATGGTCGTCGCCGCTCACGCCCGTCCCGTCCTCCTCCGGCGGCTTGCGTTACACGGCACGGGGCGCCGGCGGGGGGAGGTGATGTCGGCCCCCGGAGCGGGGAATGCCTTCGGGCGCCGGACCGCCGGGCGGGTCGGGCGCACGGGCCTGCGGCGAGCCAGGATGGGCCCATGGAGGTCCTTTCGAGCCGCGTCATCTACCGGACCCCCGACCTCGCCGGCATGCGCCGGTTCTACGAGGGCACGCTCGGGTTGCGGGTGTACCGGGAGTACGGGGCGGACGGGACGGTCACCGGTGTCGTGCTGTTCCTCGGCGGCGGCTTCCTGGAGCTGGCCGGCGGTCCCGGCCGGTCGGGCCCCGTGACTCTCTGGCTCCAGGTCCCCGACGTGCGGCGGGAGGAGCGGCGCCTGCGCGACGCCGGTGTCCGCGTCGTCCGGGCGGCGGAGGCGATGCCGTGGGGGCTGGTCGAGGCGTGGCTGGAGGACCCCGAGGGCAACGAGCTGTGCCTGGTGGAGGTGCCCGACCACCACCCCCTGCGCCGGCGGGTGTGACCGCCCGGGCGAGGCGGTGGGCGACACTACCGCGCAGAATAGGGCGTACGCCCCGAACTGCCCTTGACGCCCCTGATCGGGACGTTCATGCTCGGTCCGGGCGAACGGCACGGCCCCGGCGGCGCACCGCCCGCCGGTGGCACGCCGGTCCCCCGGACCATCTCGGACGAACCAGGGAGGGCGGCATGGGAACCAGGCGGGCACGGGTCATCGGCGCGGCGGCGATGGCGGCCGCGGGGTTGGTGCTGGCCGGCGGCACGGCTGCCGGCGACGACGGGGGACGGCCCTTCCGGCTGGTCATGAGCGGCGCCGAGGAGTTCAACGGGGCCGGCGTCCCGATCAACCCGCACGGCGACGCCGACCACGGGTCGATCGAGCTGCGGCTGAACCCGGGGCAGGAGGAGGTGTGCTGGGCGGTCGGCGAGATCACCATGACGGCGGGCGAGAGCCTGCCCAACGCCGCCCACATCCACGTGGCGCCCGCCGGCTTCGCCGGCCCGGTCGTCATCCCCCTGTTCGGGGGCAGCACGGCGCCGAACGCCTACCCGACGGGCACCCACTGCGTGCCCGCCGACCGGGAGCTGCTGCGGACGATCATCCGCAACCCCGAGGCGTACTACGTCAACCTCCACAACAATCCCCACCCGGCCGGCGTCATGCGGGCCCAGCTCGGGTAGCGGCCGCATGCCGCCCACGTAGGGTGGACGGCATGCCCGACACCCCCGATCTCACCTCCGCCATCGCCGACCTGGACGACGACTAC
This sequence comes from Acidimicrobiales bacterium, assembly GCA_035540975.1. Lineage (NCBI taxonomy): Bacteria > Bacillati > Actinomycetota > Acidimicrobiia > Acidimicrobiales > Acidimicrobiales bacterium. Next base: position 8,834 of record DATLFN010000144.1, on the reverse strand, counting down.
CTCCGGGTCCAGCTGCTCCTGGCCGTCCGTCGCGCCGGGAACGAGGAGCCCCGCCGCGCCGCCCTGTGGCACGCGCTGGCGGGGCTGCTGGCGGCCGAGCAGCAGAGCCGGGGCCAGAGCGCGCAGCTGACCGGCGGCTCCGGCACGGGCGGCGCCGGCTCCATCCAGGAGACGCTGGACTCCGTGCGCGAGGAGCTGCGCCGCGACGCCGCCGCCATCGAGGCCGAGTACGGCGACGCCGCCGGGGAGTTCCCCAACCCGGCCGGCCGGGCGCCCTTCGTCGACGAGAGCTGACCCGGCCGGCACGGCCGCCGGCGTCAGGCCAGGCGGCGGCGCAGCTCGTCGGGGTAGTCGCCGAAGTACTCGGAGATCACCGGCAGCTCGAACTCCGCCAGGATCGACGTCGCCGGCTCGCGGTCGAGGAGGAAGGCGATCGACTCCCGCACCACGTCGCCGGGCGGCGCGTCGATGCCCAGGTCGTCGAGGAACCCCTGGGGGACGGTGACGACGTGGCTGGTCTCCACGCCGCCCGCCTCGTGGACCTGCACGCCGAAGCGGTCGGGGCCCATGGCGGTCACCACGATGTCGCTCATGCCGGGCCCTCGGCCGGGACGGTGACGGTCGGGGTGGGATGGGCCACGTCGTCGTACCTCCTGTGGTGGGCCCCCCGGTCACCCGCCCCGAATCGTAGAGTCCGCACGATGGCCCCTCCGTCGCAGCCGTGGTGGCGCCGGGCGCTGGGGCGCGCCGTCGGCACCGGTGGCCCCCGCCTGTCGGGCGAGCCGACGTCCGCCAACGGCGCTTCGTCGTTCCACCTGACGTGGGTGCTGCCGCCGGTGCCGCCGCTGGTGGAGGTGTCGGCCGTGCTGGAGGTGGTCACCCCGCCCGCCGTCGACCGCCTGTACTTCTGGGCCCTCCAGGTCGCCTTCGTGGACCGCGGCGCGGACCGGGGGGCCGCCCACGTCGGCCTCCAGTGGAACCGGCGCCACCCCGGCGGGCGGGCCGTCAACTGGGGCGGCTACGCCCCCGGCGGCGGGCTGCTGCGGGGGAGCGCCTCGCCCCTGCCCAGCGCACCGGACGACCCCAACACCCGGGACCTTCCCTGGGAGCCGGGCCGGCCGTACCGGCTGCGGGTGTCCCGTTCGCCCGCCGGGGCGGGGGCGTGGCGGGGCGAGGTGGCCGACGTGGGGACGGGCGCCGCCACCGTGGTCCGCGACCTGTACGCGGGCGGCGACGCCCTGGCCCGCCCCGTCGTGTGGTCGGAGGTGTTCGCCCGCTGCGAGCACCCGTCGGTGACCGTGCGGTGGAGCGGGTTCGAGGCGGTGACCGGGGCCGGCGAGCGGGTGCGGCCCACCGGCCTGGCCGTCAACTACCAGGCCACTGCGGCCGGCGGGTGCGACAACACCCTGTCGGTGCCCGACGGCGACGGCGGCGTCCTCCAGGTCACCGGCACCGACCGCCGAGCGACTCCCGGCGGCCTCATCGCCCTGTGAGGAGAATCGACTCGGAACCGGAGGTTCCGAGCCGAGCCGGCGGTGCTCCGGCCGGGCGGCGGAGCCGCCGGCCTCCGCCCTGTCCTCCCGGCCGGCAGCCGGGGGAGGCCGCCTTCGGCGGCACGAGCGGCCGCCGGCGATTCCCATCGTTCGATGGTCGCTCCGCCAGGGGCCGGTGGGCCCTCTGACGACGCCGGCACCGGGCCGGCGCCGGGCCCGGCGGCCGGACCGCTCATGGCACCAGGACGACCTTGCCCAGCTTGCCGGGCGTGGCGAACCGCTCGTAGGCGGCGGCCACCTCGTCGAGGGCGAAGGCGGCGGCGACCACGACGGTGACCTCGCCCCGGTCGACCAGGGGGAGCACCTGGGACTCGACCCGGCGGGCCGCGTCGGCCTTGTCCTCGAGCGGGCGGGACCGCAGGGTGGAGCCGCGGACGGTGGCGCGGCGGTCCATCAGCACGCGCAGGTCGATCTCGGCGCGGCTCCCGCCACCCAGGCCGATGACGGCGATGCGTCCCCGGCGGCCGAGCAGGCCGAGGTCGGCGGGCAGGTTGGGGCCGCCCACCAGCTCGAGGACGACGTCGAACGGCCCGTCCTCCCCGCCGGGGGCGACGACGGCCGCGCCCAAGTCGGCCACGAGGTGGCGCAGCGCCGGGTCCCGCACGCTGGCGGTGACCCGCGCCCCGGCGGCGGCGGCCAGCTGGACGGCGGCCGTGCCCACGCCGCCCGCCGCCCCCGTCACCAGCACCCGCTCGCCCATGGCCAGGCCGCACTGGGTGAACAGGGCGTCGTGGGCGGTGGTCGCCGCCTCCGGGAAGCCGCCGGCGGCCGGCTCGGGCAGCGACTCGGGGGCCGGCATGGCCAGCCGCTCGTGGACGACGCACAGCTCGGCCTGGGCGCCGCCGCCGACCACGGCCATCACCCGGTCGCCGGGGCGGAAGCGGGCGGCGCCGGGGCCCACCGCCGCCACCACGCCGGCCAGCTCCAGGCCGGGGATGTCGGGCGGCGAACCGGGCGGCGCCGGGTACCGCCCCGCCCGCTGGAGCAGGTCGGCGCGGTTGAGCCCGGCCGACGCCACCCGCACCAGGACCTCGCCGGTGCCGGGGACGGGATCGGGGTGCTCGCGGACGACGACCTCCCCGTCCACCAGGGTGGCCGCCCGCACCGGCTACGCCCCCGTCACGTCGAGGAGGTGGCGGCGCCGGGCGACCCTCTCGTGCGTGCCGCCCGTGCCCAGCGTGCGGGCGGTGACCTCCACCAGCAGGACGCCCGCCCCCGGGCGACCGCCGCTCACGCGCACGCGGCCGTCGGGCCCGTCCAGCTCGAACGAGAGCGGCCCGCCGGCCAGCAGCTCCGCCGGGCGGGCGGTCACCGTCACCCGCACGGGCGGCCCGGGCGCCGACCGGTCCGGCTGCTCGTCGACCACGTCGATGGCGACGCCGACGTCGGCCCATCCCCCCGCCCGGACCCGCACCGGCTCGCCGTCGGCGCCGTGCACCCACGTCTCGTCCACGTCCACCGGCTCGACCGCACCGGTGGCCGGGTCGACCACCACGATGCGGGAGTTGCCCGTGTCGGCCACCACGAGCCGGCCGTCGGGCAGCAGGTCGAGCCCGCCGGGGTGGCGCAGCCCGCGCACGGGGAGCGTGCGCACCCGCTCGCCGTCCCACGCCCGCAGCGCCGAGTTGTACGTGTCGGCCACGTACACGGGCCCGCCGCCGGGCGAGGCGGCGACCCCGAGGGGGTGCTGGAACCGGGCCCTCGCCCCCGGCCCGTCGTCGGCGCCGCAGTCGAGGAACCCGCCGCCGGCGAGCGTCGACACCTCGGCGCCCCGCCGGTCCTCCACGACCAGCCGCAGCGAGCTGGCCGAGGCGTCGACGAACACCACGCCGGCCGCCGCCACGGCCACGCCCGACGGCTGGGCCAGCGTGGCCTTGGGCGACGGCCCGTCGTCGTCGCCCTCCTCGCCGGTGCCGGCCAGCGGGCGGGCCCGGAGCTCGCCGGGGCGGATGCGCACGATGCGGTGGCCGCCCGCCTCGGCGACGACCCACGCCCGCCCGTGCGACACCAGGTCCCACGGCGACGCCAGCTCGTCGGCCAGCACCTCGCCGTCGGTGCGCACCACCCGGTCGGCGCCCGTGTCGCACACCAGCACGCCGCCGTCGCGGTCGAAGCGCACCCCCTGGGGGGCGAGGAAACCGGTGTGGGCCTCCAGCACCACGCCGTGGCGGGTGCAGACCAGGACCTGGTCGTGGCCGGTGTCGGCGATGGCGAGCAGGCGCCCGTCCGGCGACGCCGCCACCTTGCCCGGGAAGGCCAGCGGGCCGGGCGGGAGCAGCGGGCGCCGGGGGGCGGGCAGCTTGCGCCGCCGGGCGCGGGCGGGGACGAGGTCCACGATCTCGGCCACCGCGGCGGCCAGGGGGGCGCCGCAGCCCGGCCCCGACACCGAGCCGACGACGTCGCCCGCCGGGCCCACCAGCACCACCGTCGGCCAGTCGTCCGCCCCCCACGCCTCGAAGCAGCGGTGGTCGGCGTCGTCGACGACGGGGTGGGCGAGGGCCAGGCGGGCCACCGCGTCGACCACCACGTCGTGGCGCGTCTCCTCGGGGAACCGGGGCGAGTGGACGCCGACGACGACCAGGTCTTCCCCGTGCAGCTCCTCCAGGGGGCGGATGTCGTCCACCAGCCGCCCGCACGCGACGCTCGACGCCGACCAGAACCACACCAGCACGGCCCGGCCCCGCAGCGCCGCCATCGTCAGCGGCCGTGCCACCCCGATCCACCCGCCGGCGCCGTCCAGCTCCGGGGCGCCGACGTCGGGCATGGCGGCGTTCTACCCGACGCGCCCCACCCCGGCCAGGTCACGCCGGTAGATGGATGCCATGCGCACGGGCGTCCCCGTCTCCGACGCCTCGACCATCTGCCCGTCGCCGGCGTAGATCCCGACGTGGTGGATGGGCGAGCCGTAGAACAGCAGGTCGCCCACCTGCACGTCGGAGACGGGGACGCGCGTGGTGGCGCCGTACTGGGCGACCGAGGAGTGGGGCAGCGAGCGCCCCCCCGCCTTCCACGCCCACTGGGTCAGGCCCGAGCAGTCGAAGCTGTCGGGGCCGTCGGCCCCCCACTCGTACGGCTTGCCGAGCTGCTTCTTGGCCTCGGCCACGGCGGCCGCCGCCCCCGGGGCCGGCGGGCGGGCCGGGGCGCCGCCCTCGCCGTCGCCCGCCGCGGGGCCGGGGCGCCTGGTCGTGGTGGTCACGGCCAGGCGGGGGACGGTGACGGCCGGCGCGGTGGTGGAGGCCACCCGGCGAGCGGCCTCCTCCGCCCGGCGAGCGGCCTCCTCCGCCCGGCGCGCCGCCTCCTCCGCCCGGCGCGCCGCCTCCGCTCGGGCCGCCTCCTCGCGCGCCCGGCGCTCGGCCAGCTCGGCCTGGGCCCGGCGCGCCTCCGCCTCGGCCCGCCGGCGGGTCTCCTCCTCGACCAGGGCGGTGAGCTCGCCCTGGACCCTGGCCAGCGTCGCCCGCCGGGCGTCGGCCGCCCGGGAGGCAGCCCCGCGGTCGGCGTCCACGCGGGCGAGGACGGCCGCCGCCGACGAGCGGGCCGTATCCAGCTCCTGGCGCTGGCGGCGCCGCTCCTCCTGGACCTGGTCGAGGCTGGTGATCGTCGCCCGCTCCCGGCCGGCGACGGTGGCGACGTAGGCCTGCCGGACGGCCGCGTCGCTGGCCGACCCGCTCACCAGCATCTGCTCGATCGGGAGCGTGTCGTTGCGGACGTAGGACGACACGGCCCGGTCGCGCAGGCGCGCGCGCACCTCCGCCAGCCGTCGCTCGGCTACGGCCAGGTCCGCCTCGGCAGCCCGCACCCGCTCCTCGACGCCGGTCGCCTCGATGCGGGCCTGGTTCAGCCGCTCGGCCAGGATGCTCACCTGCCGGCCCTGCTCCTCCAGCTCGCGGGCCAGTTGCTCCGCCTCGGCCCGCTTCTCCGCCACCGGGTCGGCGGCGGCCGCCGACGAGCCGGCGCCGGCCAGGCCGAGCGACGAGCACAGGATGGCGACGCCGAGCGCCTGGCCCACCCACCGATGACGCGGGGTCGCCCCGGTCGGATGCACTGGCGCCAAACCGTAGTGGGGATGGCAGGAACAGGGAAAGGGCGGGGCGGCGGTACGGTGGCTGGGCCATGAGCGAGCAGCCGAGCGAAGCGACGGTCGAGGCGGCGGGCGGCCGCCTGGCGCGCGACTCCATGGGCGAGGTCCGCATTCCCGCCGGGGCGCGGTGGGGCGCCGGCACGCAGCGGGCGGTGGAGAACTTCCCCGTCTCCGGCCAGCGCGTCGACGCCGCCCTGGTGCAGGCGCTCGCCCGGGTGAAGGCGGCGGCGGCGCTGGAGAACGCCCGCCTCGGCGTGCTCGACGAGGACATGGCCGAGGCGATCGCGGCCGCCGCCGGCGAGCTGGTGGCGGGCGGGCACGCCGACCAGTTCCCGGTGGACGTGTTCCAGACCGGCTCGGGGACGTCGTCGAACATGAACGTCAACGAGGTGGTCGCCGGGCTGGCGGCGGAGCGGCTCGGTCGCGAGGTCCACCCGAACGACCACGTCAACGCCTCGCAGTCGACGAACGACGTGTTCCCCACCGCCATCCACCTGGCCGCCGCCGCCGCCGTCACCGGCGACCTCGTCCCGGCCCTCGGCTCGCTGGCCGCCGCCCTGCGGGCCAAGCAGGCCGAGTTCGCCGAGGTCGTGAAGTCGGGCCGCACCCACCTGATGGACGCCACGCCCGTCACCCTCGGCCAGGAGTTCGGCGGCTGGGCCCGGGCCGTCGAGCTCGGCGTGGAGCGGCTGAGGTCGTGCCTGCCCCGGCTGGCCGAGCTCCCCATCGGCGGCACGGCCGTGGGCACGGGCATCAACGCCCCCGCCGGGTTCGGGGCGGGCGTCGCCGCCCGCCTGGCGGCCGAGACGGGGCTCCCGCTGACCGAGGCCGTCGACCACTTCGAGGCCCAGGGCGGCCGCGACGCGCTCGTCGAGACCAGCGGCGCGCTGCGCACCATCGCCGTGTCGCTGTTCAAGCAGGCCAACGACCTGCGGTGGCTGGCCAGCGGGCCCCGCACCGGCCTGGCCGAGATCCGCCTGCCCGACCTGCAACCGGGCTCGTCGATCATGCCGGGCAAGGTGAACCCGGTCATCCCCGAAGCCGTCGTCCAGGTGGTCGCCCAGGTCGTCGGCAACGACGCCGCCGTGGCCTTCGCCGGCTCGGCCGGGAACCTCGAGCTCAACGTGATGATGCCGGTGATGGCCCGCAACATCCTCGAGTCCGTCCGGCTGCTGGCGTCGGCCTGCCGGCTGATGGCGGGGTCGTGCGTCGCCGGCGTCGGGGCCGACGAGGCCCGGTGCCGGGCCTACGCCGAGTCGTCGCCGTCGCTCGGCACCGCCCTCAACCCGTACATCGGCTACGAGCGGGCCGCCGAGGTGGTCAAGGAGTCGACCAGGTCGGGCCGGTCGATCCGCGACCTGGTGGTCGAGCGCGGGTGGATGACGCACGACGAGCTGGACAAGGCGCTGGACGTCCTCCACCTCACCCGGGGCGGCCTCCCCTAGGTGGTTGCGAAGGGAAGCATGTTGCCGACGCCGACGTTGGGACGGGCATGAGGGTCGAGATCTGGTCGGACGTCGTGTGCCCGTGGTGCTACGTCGGCAAGCGCCGCTTCGAGTCGGCCCTGGCCCGCTACCCCTCTGCCGCCGACGTCGAGGTGGTGTGGCGCAGCTTCGAGCTGGACCCGAAGGCGCCGGCCGCCGACGACGTCGACCTGGTCGAGCACCTCGCCGCCAAGTACGGCGTCAGCCGGGACGAGGCCCGGGCCATGAACGCCCGGGTGACCGAGGTGGCGGCTGCCGAGGGACTGGCCTTCCGCCTCGACCGGGCCCGCCGGGGCAACACGTTCGACGCCCACCGCCTGATCCACCTGGCCGCCGCGTCCGGGCTCCAGGACGCCATGGAGGAGGGGCTGATGGCCGCCTACTTCACCGAGGGCGAGCCCGTGTCCGACCACGACGCCCTGGTCCGCCGGGCGGTGGCCGTGGGCCTGGACGAGGCCGAGGCGCGCCGCCTCCTCGCCGGTGACGCCTACGCCGCCGAGGTCCGGGCCGACGAGGCCGACGCCCGCCGCCTCGGCATCACGTCGGTGCCGTTCTTCGTGGTCGACCGCCGCTACGGGATCGCCGGCGCCCAGCCCGCCGACGTGCTGCTCGGCGCCCTCCGGCAGGCATGGGAGGAGCGCTCGCCGCTCGAGCCCGTGTCGGCGCCGGGCCCGGCAGGCGACGCCTGCGGCCCCGACGGGGACTGCTGACCGTTCATTTCGCGCGTGCGCGCCAGCCCCTGGCGCGGGATCGACGGATGAACGAGGTCAGCCGAGGGCGGGGGAGCCGGGGTAGGGCCCCGGGTCACCGGCGGCCGGGATGGTCGGCGCCGACCACGCCATGATCCTGGCCAGGTTGTTGGCCACGGCGCGCCACTCGAGGGGGTCCCACCCCTCGGCGGCGCCGATGACGGACCCATCCGTCCCCACGTGGACGATCGCCGGCAGGTACTCGATCCCGAACGCCTTGATGGCCTCGCGGTCGGGGTCGGCGAAGGTAAGGACCTCCTTCGACCACGGGCCGAGGAACTGGTAGCACTCCTCGGGCGTGCCGGCCACGAGCCAGGCGATGCGGCAGTCCGCCTCCTGGAAGGTGAGCAGGACCCTGTTGGCCGTCGGCAGCAGCCACGCACTCTCGTAGGTGAACGGGTCCAGCGCCACGAACACCAGGTGGAACGTGGTGAGCCACTGCTCCACCGTCCGGGGCGGCCCGTTGAGCGGCGCCAGGCTCAGGTCGAGCGGGGGAGCGGATGCCACGGCGGCAAGGTAGCCGACGACCCTTTCCGCGCACGAGACGGGCCCGGAGCGGGGGACGGGTAGCGTCGTGCCCTCGATGCACCCGATGGAACGCCTGCGATCCGTGGCCCGGGCGGCCGGCGTCGGGCCCGGCCTGCTGGTCCCCGAGGCGGCCGAGGCGCTGGCCCGCCTCCACGGCGACGCCGCCGCCCTGGTGACGGCGTGCCGCCGGCTGGTGGACCGCCATCCCGACGTCGGCCCCATGTGGTGGCTGGCGTCGCGGGTGTTGTGCGCCGCCGATCCCGTGGCCGAGGCGTGGCGGGCAGCCGCCGAGCTCGAGTCGGACGCCTCGGGGGCGGCGGTGGCCGCCGCCGTCCCCGACGGCGCCACCGTCGTGGTGGTGGGGTGGCCCGAGGTGGTGGCGGACGGACTGCGCCGGCGGGGCGACGTGACCACTCTCGTCGTGTCGGGCGGTGGGGAGTCG
>DATLFN010000143.1 GCA_035540975.1 Acidimicrobiales bacterium | reverse complement strand
CGGCGGGGGCGGGCGCGAGCGCATCCCGGCCGAGGTGCTCGAGGCCGTGCGGGCCGTGCCCGGGGTGAAGCTGGCGGCGGGGACGGTGGGCGGCTACGCCCAGCTGGTCGGCAAGGACGGCGACGCCATCTCCCCGGCCGGGGCGCCCACCATCGGCGCGTCGTGGGTGGACAGCCCCGAGCTGTCCCCGCTCACCATCCGGGCGGGCCGGGCGCCCCGGGCCGACGGCGAGGTGGTGATCGACGCCGGCACGGCCCGGCGGGCCGGCTTCGCGCCGGGCGACAAGGTGACGGTGCTCACCCAGGGGCCGGCCGAGGCGTTCACCGTCGTGGGCACCGCCGGGTTCGGTGCGGCCGACAACCTGGCCGGCGCCACCCTGGCCGCCTTCCACCTGCCCACCGCCCAGCGCCTGCTGGGGGCGGCCGGGCGGCTCGACACGGTAGAGGTGACGGCGGCCGAGGGCGAGTTGCCGTCGGCCCTCCGGCGGCGGATCGCCGCCGTGCTGCCACCCGGGGCCGAGGCCGTGCTCACGGCCACCGTCGCCGAGGAGAACCGGTCGGAGGTGAAGGAGGGCCTGCGGTTCCTGCGCATCGCCCTGCTGGTGTTCGCCGGCGTGTCGCTGTTCGTCGGCACGTTCGTGATCTTCAACACCTTCTCGATCATCGTCGCCCAGCGCAGCCGGGAGCTGGCCCTCCTGCGGGCCCTGGGCGCCACACGCGGCCAGGTGAGCCGGTCGGTCCAGGTCGAGGCGCTCGCCGTCGCCCTCGTCGCGTCCGCGGTCGGCCTGGGCGTCGGGTACGGCGTCGCCGTCGGGCTACAGCGGCTGCTCGAAGCACTCGGCATCGACCTGCCGGCGTCGGAGACGCAGTTCCGCGCCCGCACGGCGGTGGTCGCGATGACCGTGGGCGTGGTGGTGACGTGGGCCGCGGCGATCGTGCCCGCCGCCCGGGCCAGCCGGGTGCCGCCCGTCGCCGCCATGCGCGAGATGGAGCCGGTCGAGTACCGCTTCCCCCGCCGCCGGCTGGTCCTCGGGCTGGTCGTGACGGCGGCCGCCGCCGGGATCCTCCTCCGGGGGCTCTTCGGCGGCGTCTCCAACCCGGCGGCGGTCGTGGGCGCCGGCGCCCTCGGCGTGTTCCTCGGGGTGAGCGTGCTCAGCCCCGGCCTGGCCGGGCCCCTGGCCCGGGTGATCGGCGTCCCACTCCGGCTGCTCGGGCAGCCCGGGAAGCTGGGGCGGCGCAACGCCGTGCGCAACCCCCGCCGCACGGCGTCGACGGCGGCGGCGCTCATGATCGGCCTGGGGCTCATGGCGTTCGCCGGCGTCTTCGCCTCGTCCATCAAGGTGTCGGCCGGGGTGGCCCTGGAGGAGACGTTCCGCGCCGACTTCATCGTCCAGACCGACGGGTTCTCCGACTTCAGCCCCGAGGCGGCGGCCGCCCTGCGGCGCCAGCCGCTGGTCGGCGCCGTGAGCCAGTGGCGGTTCGGGCAGTGGCACGACGGCGAGCGGACCAGGTCGCTGTTCGCCGTCGACCCGCGCACCCTCGACGAGGTGGTCGACCTCGACGTGCGGTCCGGGCGGCTGACCGACCTCGGGCCCGGCGGCCTCCTCGTCCACGACGAGGAGGCGGCCCGCCGCGGGCTCGACGTCGGCGACACGCTCACCATGCGCTTCGCCCGCACCGGGGAGCGACCGATGGTGGTCGCCGGGCTGTTCGCCGAGAAGCGCCTGGGCGACGAGTACCTGATCTCCCTGGTGGACTACGAGGAGAACTTCACCGAGCAGCTCGACTCGGTCGTCCTGGTCAAGGCGGCGGCCGGCGCCGACCGCGCCGGCGCCCGCGAGGCGGTCGAGCGGGCGCTGGAGCCGTTCCCCAACGTGGAGGTGCGGGACCAGGCCGAGCTGCGCGAGCTCCAGGAGGACCGGGTCGACCAGCTGCTGGGGCTGATGTCGGCCCTCCTCGGCCTGGCCGTCCTGGTGGCCCTGTTCGGCATCGCCAACACCCTCGCCCTGTCGATCCACGAGCGCCGGCGGGAGGTGGGGCTGCTTCGGGCGGTGGGCATGACCCGGCGCCAGGTGCGGTCCATGATCCGGGGCGAGGCGGTGATCATCGCCGTGCTGGGCGCCGTGCTGGGCGTGGCCGTCGGCGTGTTCCTCGGATGGGCCTTCGTCACCTCCCTGGGCGACGAGGGGCTGGGCCGGCTGTCGGTGCCCGCCCGCCAGCTGGCCGCCTACGTGGCCCTGGCCGGTGTCGCCGGGGTGGTCGCCGCGGTGGGCCCGGCCCGCCGGGCGGCCCGGCTCGACGTCCTGGCCGCCATCGCCGCCGAGTAGGCCCCGGCCGGCGGGCGTGTCGGCCCTTGGGGGGTTTCGGGAGGCGGAGCACCGGCCCGGCGTCCTCATCACCGTCATTTCCTGGGAGGAACGGCGGTCGATGCGTCGAACACCTATCGCGGACGGGGCACGAGGGGGGACGGCCCTCCCTCACGCCGGCGGGGGCCTTCGGCCTGCGCGCCCCGGGGGGACGGTGATGACGGCGGAGACGGACGACCGGCGATCAGCTCGGCCACGGCCCGGCCCCGACCGGGAGCGGTGGCTGCGGGAGAGGGCGGCGGACGCCCCGCGACCACTCCGGATCTTCTTCGAGGCGGAGCTCGGGTACCGGTCCTGGGCGGGCACCAGCTCCCGCGGGGCGCGGGCCCGGCGGCGGGCGGGCGCCCGTGCGGCCCGGGCCAGGGACCGGCTCGCCCCCGTCCCCGTCGTCCACGCCGACGGCCGGGTGCGCCGCCCGGGGCTGTGGTCGCTCGACCCCGAGGTGCAGGGGCGCCTGGCCCGCCGGCTGGCGCCCGCCACCGTCGCCCTGGGCGTGCTCTCCCTCGCCACCAGCGCCAACCTGCGCACCGACGGCGACACCCTGGTGTACGAGCGCCTGGCGATCGGTGGGCAGGCCCAGGCCGAGGCTCTGGCGGCGATGGAGGGGGGCGACGCCGCCGGGGCCCTCAAGGGCATCGCCACCGACCTCACCACGCCCCCGGCGACCGCTCCCAGCGCCACGGGCGTGCTCCCGGCCGGCGCGGCCGGCGCCCCGGCTGCCGCTCCGGCGGCCGCCGCACCCACCGTCCCCGCCCAGCGGGGGGCGCTGCCGGTGGGCAAGGGCATGTGGATCTGGCTGGCCGACCAGGCGGAGGGGGGCAACCCCGAGGCCATCGTGGCCAGGGCCCGGTCCGTCGGCCTCACCCACCTCATCGTGCGGACGGCGTCGCTCAAGCACGGCTTCTACGCCGGGCCGTTCCTCGACCGCCTGCTGCCGCTCGCCCACGCCGCCAACATCCGGGTCTACGCCTGGGACTTCCCGTGGCTGCACAACGTGGACGGCGACGTGGCCCGGGCCGTCCAGGCCATCACCCACACCACGCCCGACGGGCACCGGGTCGACGGCTACGTCGCCGACATCGAGCTGGAGAGCATGGGCGTGAACGTCACGCCGCAGACGGGCAAGCACTTCGGTGTCGCCCTGCGCAAGGCCGTCGGCCCCAACTACCCGCTGATCGCCTGCGTCCCCCGGCCCAACCCGGCGCTGACGCGCTATCCCATGCCCGACGTCGTCGCCGCCTTCGACGCCATCGCTCCGATGGTCTACTGGCTCCACGGCGACCCCGTGGACCACATGGCGAGCACCCTCCAGGCCCTGTCCGCCTACGGCAAGCCCATCCTCCCGGTGGGCCAGGCCTACGACGCCGGCGCCGAGGGCGGCCCGCCCGGCGTGCCGTCCCGGGACGCGCTCATCCGGTTCATGCAGGCGGGCGACGCCCTGGGCGCGGCGAGCGTGTCGTGGTGGTCGTGGCAGCACGCCGACCAGGAGGCGTGGGACGCCATCAAGGACGCGGCGGAGTTCCGCCTCCCGGCCGGCGACCCGGGCCGCTTCAGCCACGGGCAGGTCATGGCCTACCAGACCCTGCTGTCCAGCCTCGGCTTCACCGCCCCGATCAACGGGTCGTGGGACGATGCCACGGCCCGGGCCGTCCGGGCCTACCAGCACGCCGCCGGGCTTCCGGCCACCGGCGTGATCGACGAGACGACCCGCCAGCTCCTCCTCACCCCCTTCACCCCGCCGGTCCAGCCCCAGCCCTGACCGGCTCGTGCTTTCGATGACCTGACCGGAAAATGCCGCCGCCTGCGGCGGCGAGTGCGGCCACAGGCCCTGGCGTCGAAGGGCTAGCTTCGGCGGCCTTGGCGACTTCGTCAGGGCCGCCGGTGCAGACCGTCGACGACGTCCTCGACGCCCTCGACGCCCTCGTCGACCGTGCCCGCCGGCGGGGCGAGCGGACCGGCTTCTTCGCCGTGATGTACCGCACGGTGACCGCCCGGGTGAAGGAGGGGATCGCCGCCGGGTTCTTCGACGACGGCGAGCGCATGGCCCGCCTCGACGTGGCCTTCGCCTCCCGGTACCTCGACGCCCTCCGGTCGTCCGAGTCGGGCGAGCGACCCACCGCCAGCTGGGACGCGGCGTTGGCCGCCGGCCGCGACGCCCGCCCCATCCTGCTCCAGCACCTGCTCCTCGGGGTGAACGCCCACATCAACCTCGACCTCGGGATCGCGGCGGCGGGTGCCGCTCCCGGCGGGGAGCTCCCCGCCCTGCGCCGGGACTTCGACCGCATCAACGAGATCCTGGCGTCGGTGCTCGACCACGTGCAGCGCGCCATGTCGAGGCTCTCGCCCTGCCTGGGGCTGCTCGACCGTCTGGGAGGTCGGCACGACGACGAGATCATCCGCTTCAGCCTCGAGAAGGCCAGGGCGGGCGCCTGGCGGTTCGCCACCGAGCTTGCGCCCCTCGACCCGACGGCGTGGGCCGGCCCCGTCCGCACCCGCGACGCCCGGGTGGCCCGCGTCGCCCGCATCGTCCTGCGTCCCGGGCTCCCGCTGGAGGCGGGCCTGGTCGTGGTCCGGGCGTGCGAGCGGAGCAGCGTCGCCCGCACCCTCGACGTGCTGGGCGACGTGGACGGGCCCGCGCTGGCCGCCGTCGAGGCCCGGGTGCGCGACGAGCGGGCCGGGCCGGGCCACTGGTGAACGCCCCCGGGCCGTTCTGTGGACGGAAGCCGTCGGATGGCGGCGGTTCCCGTCCAGAGAACCGGCAGCCGGGCGGGGAGCCGGGG
>DATLFN010000142.1 GCA_035540975.1 Acidimicrobiales bacterium | reverse complement strand
CGAGACCGCGCCCGCCGATACCACCCAGGGCGACAAGATCAAGGCCGAGCTCGACGAGCTCCTCGACGAGATCGACGAGGTGCTCGAGGAGAATGCAGAGGACTTTGTACGTTCGTACGTACAGAAGGGCGGCCAGTAGTTACGTCCAAGGCGATGCGCGACCTGTAACGTCACTGGACGCCCGAACGTGTGTTCGCTAGGCTTGGTACGTGAGGACCTGCACCAAGTGCGGTGTGCCGCAGCCACTCGAGAACTTCTACAAGGCGGTAGGCGGCCGAGACGGGCTCCGCGGTGACTGCAAGGAGTGCTTCCGCGCCCGAGCGAAGGAGCGGTACCCCGAGGTTCGTGACCGGGAGATCGAGCGAGCCAAGCGCTGGCGTGACGACAACCGCGAGCGGTATCTCGAGAACCAGCGTCGGCTCCAGCAGTCTCCAGAGGGCAGGCGCAAGAACCGCGCCGGCCACCTCTTGCGGAAGTACGGGATCACGCTCGAGCACTACGACGCGCTCCTCGCCGATCAGGGCGGCGTCTGCGGGGTTTGCGGCCGCCTCCCGACGACAGGGATCTCGCTACACGTCGACCATGACCACCGGACGGGCCAGATCCGCGGTCTCTTGTGCTTCCGTTGCAACAACGCTCTAGGTGACTTCGACGATTCACCGGAGTTGCTGACCCGCGCCGCGGAGTGGATTCTTCAGCACCGACTCCAGGAGCGCGTCGAGGCGCTGCTCCTCCGGCGGGCGTAGTCGCCCGCTAGCCTCCGGCGGGTCATGAACCTGCCGCTCTTTCCCGCCACGGACGACCCCGGACCGAGCTTCGCAGGCCTTCTCCGCCGGCTCCACGGCGTCCCCCCGCAGATCGACATGAACGGCGTCACCGTCACCCACGGGACGACGATCGTCGCCATCCGCTACGCCGACGGCGTGGTGATGGCGGGGGACCGGCGGGCCACGGCGGGGACGAGCATCGCCCACCGCAGCATGGAGAAGGTCTACCCGGCCGACCGCCACTCGGGGGTGGCCATCGCCGGTGCCGCCGGGCCGGCCATGGAGATGGTGAAGCTCTTCCAGCTCCAGCTCGAGCACTACGAGAAGGTGGAGGGCGCCTCCCTCAGCCTGGAGGGCAAGGCCAACCAGCTGGCCGGGATGATCCGGGCCAACATGCCCATGGCCTTCCAGGGCATGGTCGTCGTGCCCATCTTCGCCGGCTACGACATCCGCCGGCGGCGGGGCCGGATCTTCACCTACGACGTCACCGGCGGCCGCTACGAGGAGGCCGACTACCACGCCGACGGGTCGGGCGGCCGCGACGCCCGCACCACCGTCAAGCTGGGATGGACGGAGGGGATGGACGTCGAGGCCACGGTCGAGCTGGCCATCCAGAGCCTGTACGAGGCGGCCGAGGAGGACAGCGCCACGGGGGGCCCGGACCCCGTGCGCGGCATCTACCCGGTCATCGCCACCATCTCGGCCGACGGCTTCACCCGCATCCCCGAGGCCGAGGTCGCCGAGCGCTTCGGTGCCCTCATCGAGCGCCGCACCAACCGGGGGATGCACCCGTGAGCGCCCGCGTCTCCACCCGCCCCGCGAGCCCGGGAGTGGCGCGATGAGCATGCCGTTCTACGTCGCCCCCGAGCAGATGATGAAGGACAAGGCGGACTACGCCCGCAAGGGCATCGCCCGGGGCCGGTCCCTCATGGGGGTCGTCTACGCCGACGGGATCCTCCTGGCGGCCGAGAACCCGTCCCGCACCCTGCACAAGATCAGCGAGATCTACGACCGGATCGCATTCGCCGGCGTCGGCAAGTTCAACGAGTTCGACCAGCTGCGTGTCGGGGGCGTGCGCCACGCCGACGTCAAGGGCTACGAGTACAGCCGGGAGGACGTGGACGCCCGGTCGCTCGCCAACGCCTACGCCCAGTGGCTGGGCCAGGTGTTCACCAGGGAGATCAAGCCCATGGAGGTGGAGATCCTCGTCGCCGAGGTCGGCCCGCCCGACGGCAACGGCGGCAAGGACCAGCTCTACCACATCGACTTCAGCGGCACGATCTACGACGAGGACCACTTCGCCGTTCTCGGGGGCGAGGCCGACAACATCCACGACCGCATGAAGGACGCCTTCGTCGAGGGATGGTCGCTGGGCGACGCCCTCAAGGCGGCGAGCAAGGCCCTGGGCGGGCCCGACCGGGCGCTCCACCCCGCCGACCTCGAGGTCGCCGTCCTCGAGCGTCCCCGGGAGCGCCGGGCGTTCCGCCGCATCGTCGACGGCGACCTCGCCGCCCTGCTGGACCAGCCGGTCGAGCCGCCCTCGGCTCCTCCCGGCGAGCCCGCCACCCCCTGACGACGGGGGCGCCCCGAACCTGTCGCGGAAACGACTCGTATCCGGGTCGTTTCGACGACAGGTTGCCGCTTCGCGGCGCCTAGCCGCTCGGCAGCGACCGGGCCATCCACGTGGTGGCGACGGCCACCACGGCGATCACGGCGATCCAGGCCGCCAGCACGGGGATCCGGTACGGCGTCGGGTCGGGCTCGGGCTCGAACACCGACTCCACCTCGTCGACGAGCAGCAGCTCCCGGGCGACCTCGGCGTCGTCGCCCCGCACGTACACGTCGACCTGGCCCATCCCCGGGTAGGGGCCGTCCACGGCGCCGCGCAGCTCGGTGGGGATCCCGTCGGACCCGAGGCGGGCGGCGATCACCCTGGCGTGGAACGAACTGCCCACCGACACCAGGTGCACCATCGGACCGCGGTCCATCCACCGAACGGTACCGTGGGGAGGAGACGTCCGGTCCCGGCCGGGGAGCAGGGGTGGAATGGAACGGCGCATCTTCGGGCTCGAGAACGAGTACGGCGTCACCTGCACCCTCCGCGGGCAGCGCCGTCTCAGCCCCGACGAGGTCGCCCGCTACCTGTTCCGCCGGGTCGTCAGCTGGGGCCGCAGCAGCAACGTCTTCCTGGAGAACGGCGCCCGGCTCTACCTCGACGTGGGAAGCCACCCGGAGTACGCCACGCCCGAGTGCGACTCCATCTACGACCTGGTCGTCCACGACAAGGCGGGCGAGCGCATTCTCGAGCACCTCCTCCTCAGCGCCGAGCAGCGCCTCCGCGAGGAGGGCATCCGCGGGATCATCTACCTGTTCAAGAACAACACCGACTCGGCCGGCAACTCCTACGGCTGCCACGAGAACTACCTCACCAGCCGGCGGGACGACTTCGGCCACTACGCCGACGTCCTGATCCCGTTCTTCGTGTCCCGCCAGATCTACGCCGGGGCCGGGAAGGTGCTCCAGACGGCGCGGGGCGCCGTGTACTGCATCAGCCAGCGGGCCGAGCACATCTGGGAGGGCGTGAGCAGCGCCACCACCCGCAGCCGGCCCATCATCAACACCCGCGACGAGCCCCACGCCGACGCCGAGCGGTTCCGGCGCCTGCACGTCATCGTCGGCGACTCGAACATGAGCGAGTACGCCACCTTCCTCAAGGTGGGCGCCACCAGCATCATGCTGCGCATGCTCGAGGACCCGGCCGTCGTCCTGCGGGAGATGACCCTGGAGAACCCCATCCGGGCCATCCGCGAGATCAGCCACGACCCCACGTGCAAGCGCCGGGTCCGCCTGGCCAACGGGCGCGAGGTCACGGCCATCGACATCCAGGCCGAGTACCTCCAGCGGGCCCAGAAGTACCACGCCCAGAAGGGCTTCAGCCCCCTCGAGGAGCAGGCCCTCATGATGTGGGAGCACTGCCTCACCGGGCTCGAGAAGGACCCCCTGTCGCTGGACCGCGAGTGCGATTGGGTGATCAAGCACCGGCTGCTCGAGGCCTACCAGGCCCGCCACGACGTGCCGCTGACCCACCCCAAGATCGCCCTGATGGACCTCCAGTACCACGACGTCTCCCAGGACCGCGGCCTGTTCTACCGGATGCAGCAGAAGGGCCTGGTCGAGCGGGTGTGCACGGACGAGGCCATCGCCACCGCCGTCGACGAGCCGCCCCAGACCACCCGGGCCCGACTGCGGGGCGAGTTCATCCGCCGGGCCAAGGAGCGGCGACGGGACTTCACGGTGGACTGGGTCCACCTCAAGCTGAACGACCAGGCCCAGCGGACGGTGCTGTGCAAGGACCCGTTCAAGGCGCGCGACGAGCGCGTCGAGAAGCTCATCGCGTCCCTGTGAGCCCCGGGGCCGGCGGGCCGTGTCCCTCCCCCGGGGCACCCGGGGCCGATCGGTTTTAGCCGGGTGCCGAGCTTCTCCACCCGGGCCGTGGCGGCCCTGATCTCGGAGAGGGAGGGATTGCAGCGGGTCACGCTGGACGACGGGAGGCGGGCCTACGTCCTGACCTCGTTGGTGGGGCGCGTCGACGTGGGGGACCCCGTCGTGGTCAACACGACGGCGGTGGACCTGGGGTTGGGGACCGGCGGCTGGGACGTCGTGCACTGGAACCTGGCGCGGGCGTCGTTCGACGCCCCCGGGCCCGGGCACGTGATGAAGCTGCGGTACACCTCGCTCCAGGCGGACACCGGGGTGGCCGAGGAGGCCGACTCGTACCGGCCGGGGTCGCTCGCCGGTGTGCCCGTGGTCGTGTGCAGCGTCCACTCGCAGCTGGCCGCCGTCGCCGCCGCGTTCGCCGCCGGCGCGCCGGGCCGGCGGCTCGGGTACGTCATGACCGACGCCGCCGCCCTGCCCCTGGCCCTGTCCGACCTGGTGGCCTGCCTCCGGGAGAAGGGCCTGCTGGCCCTGACCGTGTCGGCCGGCCAGGCGTTCGGCGGCGACCACGAGGCGGTGAACGCCCTGTCGGCGATGGAGGTGGCGGTGTCGGCCGGAGCCGACGCCGTGGTGGCGGGGCCGGGCCCCGGCGGCGTCGGGACGGGCACCGGGCGCGGGCACGGCGCCGTCGACGCGGCGGTGCTGGTCGACCTGGCCGGGCGGGCGGGAGCGTGCCCGATCGTCGCCGTCCGCTACTCCGACGCCGACCCCCGGCCGCGTCACCGCGGCGTCAGCCACCACACGGCCACGGCGCTGGCCCTGGCCCACGAGGCGGCCCGGGTGGCGGTCCCCGACGGCCGCCCCCGGCCCGACGTGACCGGCCCGCCCCACGAGGTGGTCGACGTCCACGTCCCCGACGTGCTCGCCCTGCTGGACGGCGCCGGCATCGAGGTCACCAGCATGGGGCGCCGGGCCGCCGACGACCCCGGCTTCCACGCCTACGCGGCTGCCGCCGGGGCCCTGGCGGCGTCGGTAGCCTCGACGCGGTGAACCGGCTGGAGCGCCTGCTCAACCTGGTCGCCGCCCTCCTCGATGCGAACCGGCCGCTCTCGCGGGCCGAGATCTCCCAGCGGGTCCCCGGCTACGGCGGCGGCGAATCGGCGCGGCGGGCGTTCGAGCGCGACAAGGACGCCCTGCGGGCCATGGGCATCCCGCTCGTCATCGAGCCCCTCCCGGGCGACCGGGCCGACGGCGGCGACGGCTACCGCATCCCCCGCGACCGCTACGAGCTGCCCGACCCCGGTCTGGCACCCGACGAGCTGGCCGCCCTCCACCTGGCCGCCTCCACCGTCCGCCTCGGTGCCGGCGGCGGCCCCGGGTCGCCGGGCGAGGCCGCCGTCGCCATCTGGAAGCTGGGCGGCGCCACCGGTGGGCCCGACCCCGCGGCGCCGCTGGCCGCCCTCCCGGGCAGCGAGCACCTGGCCGTGCTCTTCTCGGCCCTCGGGGAGCGGCGCCCGGTGACCTTCCGGTACCGCGGCGACGAGCGCACCGTCGACCCCCACCGGCTCTCCTTCGCCAACGGGCACTGGTACCTCATCGGGCACGACCACCTCCGCGGGGAGCGCCGCAACTTCCGGCTCGACCGCCTCGAGTCGGCGCCCGAGGCGGGCGAGGCGGGCGCCTACGAGCGGCCCGCCCACGCCCCGCCGGCCGGCCCGCCGGCGCCGTGGCGGATGGGCGACGAGGACGAGGTGGAGGCCGTGCTCGTGGTGGACGCCGACCAGGCCGACTGGGCCGTGGCCAAGGCGGGGACGGAGGCGGTGCGCGAGCGCCGCCCCGACGGGTCGGTGGTCCTGGCCATGGCGGTCACCAACCGGGAGGCGTTCCGCTCGTTCGCCCTCGGGTTCCTCGACCACGCCGAGGTGCTGGAGCCGCCCGAGCTGCGGGCGGGCATGGTGGACTGGCTCGACCGCCTGGCGGCCGCCCCGTGAGCCCGGCGGCGCCGGCCGACCAGCGCCTCCGCCGGCTGCTCGCCCTCGTCCCGTGGGTGGCCGCCCAGGACGGCCCCACCATCGAGGAGGTGTGCTCCCGGTTCGGCTGCACCGAGCAGGAGCTGGTCGACGACCTGGGCCTGCTGTTCCTGTGCGGGGTCCACCCCTTCACCCCGGACACCCTCATCGACGCCAACGTCGAGGACGGGCGGGTGTGGATCCGCTTCGCCGACTGGTTCGCCCGGCCTCTGCGCCTGACGGCGGCCGAGGGCCTGGCCCTGGTGGCCGCGGGCGCCGCCCTGGTCGCCGCGCCGGGCACCGATCCCGACGGCCCCCTCGCCCGCGGCCTCGCCAAGGTGGCTGCCGTGCTCGGCGTGGACCCCGACGATGCGGTCGGGGTGGAGCTGGGCGCCGCCCCGCCCGAGGTGCTCACCGCCCTTCAAGGCGCGTCCGCTGCGTGCCGAAAAGTGGAGATCGAGTACTACTCCTTCGGACGTGACGCCTGGACGCGCCGCGTCGTCGACCCCCACCAGGTCTACAACTCCGCCGGCCAGTGGTACGTGGCGGCGTGGTGCCACGCGGCCGCCGGTGACCGCATCTTCCGGGTCGACCGCATGCGCTCGGCCACCGTGCTCGACGAGGGGTTCGACGCCCGCCCCCCGGCGCCGTCGCCACCCGTCTTCTCGCCCCGGCCCGAGGACCCGATCGTCGCCATCGAGGTCCCGCCGGCCGCACGCTGGGTGGCCGAGGAGTACCCCGTCGAGTCCGTCGAGGAGCTCGCCGGCGGCTGGCGCCGCGTCCGCCTCCGGGTCAGCGAGCGGGCGTGGCTCGAGCGCCTCGTGCTCCGCCTGGGGCCCGACGCCCGGGTGGTGGAGGGCGGCCACGACGTGCGCCGGCGCGCCGCCCGTCGGGTACGGGCGCGGTACAACGGTAGGGTGGACCGGCCGTGACCACCGAGCGTGACCTGCCTTCCGTCCGCCGGGCCCACGCACGACGAGCCCGCCTGCGGGAGCGCCGCCGCGCGGTCGCCACCGGCCGGTCCCGCGGCGGGACGGTCGCGCGCGACGACCTGGGCTGGCCCGTCGGTCCTCCTCCCTCGACCGTGGTCGACCCCGTCCCCGACGAGCACGCGGCCCTGGTGACGGGGTGGCCCGTCCAGCCGACAGCGGACGACGGCGGGCCGGCCGAGCCGGTGGCGGGCGCGCCCGCGGGGGACGGGCCCGTGCCGGCTGGCCCCCGAACAGTCGAGCCCGACCCCCGGTACCCGCTGGTCGCCGCCGGCGAACCGGCCGGAGCGGACGGGTCGTTCGCCGACCCTCAGGCGGACTGGCGGTACGCCGAAGCCGAGGCGGTGGGCCACCCGGCGCCGGCCGAGGCCGACTGGTGGTACGCCGAAGCAGAGGCGGTGGGCCACCCGGCGCCGGCCGAGGCCGACTGGCGGTACGCCGAACCCGAGGCGGTGGCCCCCCAGGACCCGGCCGAGGCCGACTGGCGGTACGCCGGACCCGAGGCGGTGGGCCACCCGGCGCCGGCCGAGGCCGGCTGGCGGTACGCCGGACCCGAGGCGGTGGGCCACCCGGCACCGGCCGAGGCCGACTGGCGGTACGCCGGGCCCGAGGCCGACTGGTACGCCGGAGCCGAGGCCGACTGGCGGTACGCCGGACCCGAGGCGGTGGCCCCCCCGGCACCGGCCGAGGCCGACTGGCGGTTCGCCGAACCCGAGGCCGACGGGCGGTACGCCGGGCCCGAGGCCGTGGCGCCCCAGGGGCCGGCCGAGACCGAGCTCCCGGCGTCCGAGCCGGAGCCGGCGTCGGCCGGCGACCCTTCGTGGCCGGACTGGCAGTACCCCGAGGCCGGCGCTGGTGCGGCGCCCGAGGCCGAGCCGCTGGTGGCCCGGTGGCGGCCCCATCCGTCGGCCCCGGTCGGCCCGCGGCCGCTCGCGTACCCGGT
>DATLFN010000141.1 GCA_035540975.1 Acidimicrobiales bacterium | reverse complement strand
CGCCCTCCACCCCCTGGCCGCCGCCGCCCTCCTCGGCCTGGCGGTGCTGGGGCGCGACCTGTCCGGCCCCGTCGTGCTCCTCGTCGTCTCGGGCGTGCTGGCCACCGAGCTGCTCCACAAGGCCCGCCTGGCCAGCCGCCGGGACGGCTGACGGCGCCGGGATCAGACCGGGATCAGAGCAGGGCGTCGACGGTCGGCCGAACGGCGTCGTGGAGGCACTGCGCCTCGTCGGCCGAGTCGGCGATGGCCGTCAGCCCGAACCGGCCGTCGATCGGGATGCCGCTCAGCATGTGGGGCACGACGCCGGTCCGCGTCGCCAGGTCGAAGCCGAGGCCGGCGTCGACGACGGCATGGCGCACCCGCACCGGGTCCAGGGACCGCCACGCGGGGTCGTGCAGGTTGTCGGTGGCGACGTAGTGCTTGGGCCGGCCGTCGGGGCACGCGAACGTCGAGGTCGCCGGGTCGTAGCGGCCGCCGGTGAGCGAGCGGGCGGTGGAGAAGGGGTGGGTCGTGCCGCCCTTGCGGAGGTTGATCTCCAGGGCGTACAGGTCCCACTCGCCGCGCCGGCGCACGGCGGCGAAGTCGACGGCCAGCCGCCCGATGACCCCCTCCGACGCCAGCCGCTCGCCCACCACCCGGGCCAGCCGCGCCACCTCGGCGGCGTAGGCGGGGTCGGCCGGGAAGCGGCACCCCTGGTACACCTGCCCGGCATGGCCGCCCAGGATCTGGTCGTGGGTGGAGAGCACCACGACCTCGCCCGCCGGCGTGACGCTCAGCTGGGCGCTCGGGCTGCGGAAGTCCTCCCCGTCCACGCGGACCTCGACGATGCCCCGGTTGGCCGTGAACGTCTGGACGTACCACCCCGGCAGCGCCATCAGCCGGTTGGCCAGGGCGGCGGCCTCCCCGGCGGCGCCGGGCTCCGGCAGCCCGGAGAGGTCGATCACCGCGTTGCCGTCGCCCGACGCGCTGTCGTCCAGCTTGACGATCACCGCCGCCAGGCCGGGATGGCGCAGGCGCAGGGCGCTGATGGCGTCGGCCGCGTCGGGCAGCGAGCGCAGGCCCTCGAAGCCGTCGGGGAGGGGGACGCCCGTCTCGCGGAACAGCCGCCGGCCCCCGGTCTTGGTGGCCAGGCGCCAGAACCGGGGGTGGGCGCCGTACAGCGGCATGTCGAGCTCGACGGCCAGCCGGCACTCGTTGACCCCGACGTTCCACGGCTCGACCAGGGCGGGGGCGTCCCCCGCCAGCCGGCGCAGGGTGGCGATGACGTCCGGCCGCTCCAGCAGCTTCTCGGCCAGCGGCCGGGGCGACGGGTCGCCCAGGGCGATGATCGTGAGCCGCTCCTCGGCGCCGGCCCGCGCCGGCGGCGGCAGGAGAGCCAGGTAGGCGTCGACGATGTCGGCCGGCGGCTCGGTGGACGTGAGGTAGGCGAGGCGGGTGCACCGGTCGCCGAGCAGCAGGATGCTGCACAGGTAGCGCTGCTCGAGGGCGGGGATGCGCTCGGCGTAGTGGGCCAGCAGCACGGGGTCGACGTTGTAGGACGGGACCTCCACGACGAGGTGCTCGGTCCGCGAGTGCGGGCGGTGGGCCCGCCACGCCCGGTCGAGCTTCGCCTGCACCCGGGCGAAGGCGGCCTCGTCCACGGGCACAGCGTGCCGCAGCCGGCGACGCCGCGCGCGCCGTGGTGCGACGCCTAGCGTCGAGGTCGACACGACCAGGGAGGCAGCATGAAGTTCCTCGTGATGTGGCGGGTCGAGCTGTCGAGGGTCTCGGGGGAGATGATGAGGTCGGTGCTCACCATGCCCGACCACGCCAGGCCGCTCGAGGAGAGCGGGAAGGTGATCGGCCGCTACCACGTCGTCGGGGGGCACGGCGGCGCGTGGATCTACGACGTGGAGTCCAACGAGGAGCTGGAGATGCTCCTCGCCCAGTCGCCCGTCTACAACTTCTCGCACTACGAGGTGTACCCGCTGGCCGACATGGCGGCCCTGCCCATCGAGTCCAAGGGCGCCTCGCCCCCGTCGCCGTGAGGCCCCGAAATAGCTGGAACGGTTAAAGGTCACCACCTCCGACGTCGAAGACCAGGCGTACGACAATGGCAAACCCGCCGCGAGGCGGGGACGCAAAGCCACGGGGCCCTCGCGGTCAGCCGGGCTACCGAACGATTGGAGCACCCAATGAAGCGTCGCACGAACGCGGCTTCGGACGGGCCGATGCAGATGTCCCGGTCCTTGCTGAGCCGGCCGCTCCGCCGTGAGCGGGCGGGCGATCGACGGGAGCTCCCGATCGAGTGGCTGGCCGCCGACCCGGTCTTCCGGCGCCGGGCCACCTCCCGCGCCTGACGCGCCAGGTTCGGCGCGGCCCGGCTGTGGGCATGCGCACTCGTGGGACCTGCGGCTGCGGATGCCCCGTCCCGTGGAGGCAACCATGCTCGCCAGTCGGAGGTCTCCGGGGCCCCGAGTCGTCGTCGTGACCGGAGGCACCGCCGGCGTGGGGCGGTCGACGGCCGAGGAGTTCGCCCGCCGGGGTGACGCCGTGGCCGTGCTCGCGCGCGGGCAGGAGCGGCTCGACGCCACCTCCGAGGCCCTGTCCGGGCAGGGCGCACGGTGCCTGGCGATGGCGGTGGACGTGGCCGACGCCGCGGCCGTCGAGGCTGCCGCCGAGCGGGTGGAGGCGGAGCTCGGGCCCATCGACGTGTGGGTCAACAGCGCCATGACGTCGGTGTTCTCGCCCGTGGCCGAGGTCGAGGCGCACGAGGTCGAGCGGGTGGCGGCGGTCAACTACCTGGGCAGCGTCAACGGCGTCCTGGCCGCCCTCCGGCGCATGCGCCCCCGCGACGCGGGCACCATCGTGCAGGTCGGCTCGGCGCTGGCCTACCGCGCCATCCCGCTCCAGGCTGCCTACTGCGGGTCCAAGTTCGCCATCAGGGGGTTCGTGGACTCGCTGCGCTGCGAGCTGCGCCACGACGGCAGCAACGTGCGGGTCACGTCGGTCCACCTGCCGGCGCTGAACACGCCGCAGTTCGAGTGGGTGCGGTCCCGCCTGCCCCGCCACCTCCGGCTGGTAGATCGGGGGGACCGGCTGGGGGTGGCGGCACGGGCCATCGAGTGGGCGTCGCGCCACCGGCGACGGGAGGTGTGGGTCGGAGCCCCGACGATCACCACCATCGTGGCCAACCGGCTGGCGCCCGGCCTGCTCGACCGCTACCTCGCCCGCACCGGCTTCGACGCCCAGCAGATGGACGAGCCGGTGCGCCCGTCCCGCGCCGACAACCTCTGGGAGCCCGCCCCGGGCCGGCACGGCGCCCACGGCCGCTTCGACGACCGGGCGAGGGAGCGCAGCGTGGTGTCCCAGGCCAGCCGGCACCGCCGGCTCCTGGCCGGGGCCCTCATGGCCGCCGCCGTGGGGGCGGCCGCCCGCAGCCGTTCCTAGCTCCGCCGCGGCTCCCCTCCGGGCCGGCGTGGCCGGGGCCGGCCCCAGCGCCCCGGCCCGGCGGCCCGGGTTCCGGCGGCAGAAAGGGGCGCTATTCGCCCGGATCTGCCGCCGGAACGGCGTGCCCGTCAGCGGGCGCGGCGGGCGGCCGCGTCGGCCGGCCCAGCGCCGGGCGGCCCGGAACGGCGTGCCCGTCAGCCGCCCCCGGCCCGGCGGCGGGCGTGGCGGGCCGCCGCATCAGCCGCGTCGGCCGACGCCCGGGCGTCGCGGGCGCGCCGGGCCGCCTCGGCGGCGTCGGACCCGAGCTGCGCCGCCCGCTCCGCCGCCTTCTCGGCCTCGGCGGCGGCCGCTGCCGAGGCCTGGGCCAGCTGGGCGGCCCGGCGCTCGGCGTCCGCAGCCTCCCGGTCGAGCCGGCGGGCCCGGTCCTCGGCCTCGTCCGCCTCGGCGGCGATGCGCCGGCGGTCGGCCGCCTCCGCTCGGGCGTCCGCCGCCAGGTCGTCCTCCGGCGGCCGGTCCGGTGGGAGCGCCGCCCGCTCGGCCGCCGGCGTGGTGGCGCGGCGGGCGGCGGCGGGGGCCGCCGCCACCGAGGACCCCTCGAGGCCGAACCCGGGGGCGTCGCGGTCGGTGTCGAGGTTGCCGCGGCGGACGAGGTCGGCCACCTCCTCGTCGACCACCGCCGCCCGCAGGCTGGCGGCGATCCGCCGCTTGTGCGCATCGGTGGCCGCCTTGCCGGCGCTGCTCAGGACGTTCGCCGCGGCGGCCACGGCGGCGTCGACGGCCCGGCGCTCCGCCGCCTGTGCCTCGCGGACACCGGAGGCGTCGCCGCCGAGGGCGTCCCCCATGGCGCCTCGCAGGGCGGCGCCGGCCTCGAGGACGGCGTCGACCAGCTCGGGACGGTCGACGGCGACCTGGTTGAGCGCCCACGCCGACGGCGGCGGCCGGCGCAGCCCGGCCACCTCGGCGGCCTCGTCCTTGCGGCCCCCGGCCTTCAGCTCCTTGGCCAGCCGGTTGCGGGCGGCGACGAAGTCGTCGGGATCGACCCGGTACAGCTCGGAGACGGGGTCCGGGCCGGCCACGGCGGGACGGTAACAGCGGCCCGGCCCCGGCGTACCGTGGCGGCCGATGTGCGGGCGCGACGGGCAGGGCGGTGGCGGAGGGACGGTCCTGTCGCGGAGGGCGCTGCTGGCCGGCGCGGCCGCCGTCGCGGGCGCCGCGCTGGTGCCGGGCTGGCGAACGTCGGCTGCCGCCGGCGCCGCGGTGGGGACGGTCGACCTGGGCGGCGTCGCCGTGCTGCCGCGAGAGGCATGGGCCGCCGGCCTGGCCCCCGTCGGCCCCATCGCCGCCGAGCCCGACGTCCGCTACCTGCTCGTCCACCACTCGGTCGACCCCGGCAACGACTACGGCGAGGGCGATGTGCCGGGGATCCTCCGGCGGTTCTTCCGGTTCCACACCTCAGCGGCGAAGGGGTGGCCGGACATCGCCTACAACTTCCTGGTCGATCGGTTCGGGCGGGTGTGGGAGGGGCGGGCGGGCAGCCTGGCCGCCCCCGTGGCGGGCGATGCCACCGGCGGCAACCAGGGCTTCGACCAGCTGTGCTGCTTCGTGGGCAACCACCAGGTGGGGGCGCCGACCGCCGAGGCCTTTGCCGCCATGGGCGACCTCCTGGGCGCCCTGGCCCGCCGGCACGCCATCCCGCTCGCCACCGGCGCGACCGCGACGTTCACCTCCCGCGGGTCCGACCGCCACCCGGCCGGGACGGTGGTGACGACAGCGACCGTGGCCGGCCACCGGGACATGAGCCGGACGCAGTGCCCGGGCGACGAGGTCTTCTCCCGGCTGGCCGAGCTGCGCCTGCTGGCGGCGGGCGGCACGGGGCCGTGGCCGGCGGCACCGCCACCGGCCGCTCCGGGCACCGCGGCGCCATCCGCCACCACGGATGCATCGCCGGACGAACCGTCGTCGCCGACCACGGCACGGCCGGCGGCGACGGCCACGTCGGACGTGGCCGTCGAACCGCAGTCACCGCCGACGGCAGGCCCGGCGACGACCGCGACGTCCACCCCGCCGACCGCCCGCGCGGCGACCGCCCCGACGGTCGCAGCCGGGGAGGCGCCGCCCCGCGCCGCGGGGGGCTCGGGAGGGACCGCGGCGGGGCCGCTGGTGGTGGCCGCCGGCGCCGCCGTCGTGGCCGCGGCGGGCGCCGCCGCGGTGGCCGGCCGACGGCACCGGGCCACCCCACCGCCGGACCCACCGCCGGACCCGCCGCCGCCGCCGGCGCCACCCTCCTGACCGTCCCGCGCCCCGGCCCGCGGCCCGCCGCCGCCACCGCCGGCGACACCGTCCTGACTGGGCGAGACTCCGCCGGTGGCCGTGGTGGTCCCCGTGGACGATCCCTCCGACCAGCGGGTCGCGGACTACGTGGGGCTCACCGATCCCGACCTGCGCCGGCGTCGGGAGCAGGGCGACGGTGCCGGCGGCGGGTTCTTCATCGCCGAGGGGCTGGTCGTCATCCGCCACCTGCTGCGCTCGCCGTACCGGGTGCGGTCACTGCTGCTCACGCCCCGCCGCCTCGAGGCGCTCGCCCCCGACCTCGAGGGCGTCGACGCACCCGTCTACGTCGGCTCCCAGGACGTGGTCAACGCCGTCACCGGCTTCCACCTCCACCGCGGCGCGGTGGCGTCCGCCCACCGGGAGGCGCTGCCCGACCCCGCCGACGTGGCGGCCGGCGCCCGCCTGGTCGTGGTCACCGAGGGCATCAACGACCACGAGAACCTGGGCGCCCTGTTCCGCAACTCGGCCGCGTTCGGCGCCGGCGCCCTCGTTCTCGACCCGGCCTCCGCCGACCCGCTCTACCGGCGGTCCATCCGGGTGTCCATGGGGCACGTGCTGCGCGTCCCGTTCGCCCGGGCGGACCACTGGCCCGACGTCCTCGGCGATCTCCGCCAGGCCGGGTTCGAGGTCCTCGCGCTCACGCCGCGACCCGACGCCGACGACCTGGCCACCGTGGCGCCCGGTCCTCGCCGGGCACTGGTGGTGGGTGCCGAGGGCCCGGGCCTCTCGCCCGCCGCCCTGGCCGCCGCCGACCGCCGGGTCCGCATCCCGATGGCCCCGGGCGTCGACTCGCTCAACGTGGCGACGGCCGCCGCCGTCGCTCTGCACCATTTGTCGGCCCTGCGGGAGTGAGCCCGTTTTCGGCCCGACAGGAGGATGAAGCGGCTGGGATGGAGAACCTTCTGCCATGAAGGCGCCGTCGACGAAGCCGAACTCCGCGACCCGGCGGCCCCCCGAGCCCCTGCGGCCCGAGCCGGCCCGACGACCCGGCGTCGGCCTCCTCGCCGCCCAGGCCCGCCGGCGCCGCTACCGCCGCTCGGACCTCCGATAGCGATCTGGGAGGCTGGAGTCGAACCCGAACCTGTCGCGGAAACGACTCGTATCCGGGTCGTTTCCGTGACAGGTCGGGCGCGGGGGGGGAAAGGGAGGGGCCGGTAGCCGGCTAGCCGGCTACGGCTCGTACCGGATGACGCAGCGGGCGGCGTCGCCGCCGGCGTGCATGGCGTCGAGCGCGTCGTTCACCTCCGTGAGGTCGATCGTGCGTGACACCAGGGGGTCGAGCAGCAGCTCTCCCGACCGGTACAGCGCCACCAGCTTGGGGACGTCGGCGTGCACGTTCGACGAGCCGTACCAGCAGCCCGAGATGGTCTTGCCCGCCAGGACCAGACCCAGGAACGCGGGGACGGCCACGACCACGTCCATGGCGGGGACGCCGACGAGCACGGTGTGACCGCCGCGGCGGGTCATGGTCAGGGCCTGGTCGATGGTGCGGGCCACGCCGACGACCTCGAAGGCCACGTCGACGCCCCGCTGGGCGGTGGCCGCCATGACGCCGCTCACCGCGTCGCCCGCCGACGCGTCGACGGTCACCGTGGCGCCGAACGCCTCGGCCAGCCGCAGCTTCGCCGGGTTGGTGTCCACGGCGACGATGCTCGAGGCGCCGGCGATGCGGGCTCCCTGGACCACGTTGAGCCCCACGCCGCCGCACCCGACCACGGCCACCGTGTCGCCCTGCCGCACCCGTGCCGTGTTCAGCGCCGCCCCCACCCCGGTCAGCACCGAGCACCCCAGCAGGGCGGCGAGGGTGAGATCGAGGTCGTCGGGGAGCGGGACGGCACCGGACCCGGGGACGACGGCGAGCTCGGCGAAGGTGCCGGTGGCCGCCATCTGGTGCAGCGGGGCGCCCGCCGACCGGAGCCGGGTGGTCCCGTCCAACAGGCCGCCGGTCGCCATGGTGACCACCGCCCGCTCGCACAGGTGCCCCTCGCCCCGCACGCAGTGGTAGCACCCGCCGCACTGGGGGACCCACGAGACGAGCACGTGGTCGCCGGGGGCGACGCCGGTCACCCCGTCGCCGACCGCCTCGACGACGCCGGCCCCCTCGTGGCCGAGGACGACCGGCGTGGGCATCATCATCACGCCGCTGCGGGCCGAGAGGTCCGAATGGCACACCCCCGACGCCACCAGCCGCACCAGCACCTCGCCGGCCCGGGGGTCCTCGACCTCCACGTCGGAGCGGATCTCCAGCGGCCGCCCGACGGCCGTGAGGACCGCCGCCTGCACGGGTCCACGGGCCACGTCCCGACGCTAGGGCCTGCGAGTGAACTACCTGCTCGGAAGAGGCGATGCCGGTCGGCTTCGTACGTTGTGGATCCCGCTCCAAGGCAACGACTTCGCCCCAGGGGGCAGGCAGACCGGCGTCGCCTCTTCACTCACGTAGTTCACTCGCAGTCCCTACCGCCCGAGCTCGCGGTCCTCCCGCTCGGCCGCCTTGACCGCGTAGGCGATGACGATGCCCGGCGCCAGGGTGACCGTGGACCCGGCCAGGGCGGCGGTGACCGTCGTGGTGGCGAGCGGCGGGAACCCGGTGAGCGCACCGGCGGCGAACGCCACCACGGCCAGCAGGATGAGCCCGTACCCGACCCGCTTGCCGGTGGCCGCCCACCGCGCCCACCGGGCCCGGCGGACGCGGACCGGGTCCGCCACGCCCTCGTCGCCCGCCCCCACGCCGCCCATCCTCTCAGCCGGCGGGGCCGACCCGCTCGCCGTCGCCTTGGGCGTGGGCGGGGGTGCGGCGCCCGCCCGGCCGGCGGAGCAGGTTGGCGACCACGTCGGCGACGCCGACGGCCATCGCCACGTCGCCGAACGACACCACCTCGCCGAGCGGCTCCACCGGGATGATGTCGCCCAGCACGACCAGGCGGTCCGACGGCCGCTCCAGGTGGTGCTTTGACGCCGTGTCGATGTCGACGGGCACGCCGGGCCCGACGGCGCCGGCCGAGCGCAGCGCCGACTCGCGAACCGGCATGCCGCCGTTGAGGGCGATCACGACCAGGTTCATGGCGATGCCCGTGGCGACCAGCCACATGCCGACCAGGACGACGTTCGCCGCCGCGAAGGCGACGAGCAGCCCGTACGAGGCCAGCAGCAGGGCGAACGAGGCGTCACCGGCGAGCTGCGTCGAAACGGCCTGGGCGGCCAGCCCTGCGATGAGCAACGGCCACAGGCGCAGGTCGCGCGAGCCGAGGTGGGCGAGGCGCCCGCCGGCCACCAGGCCGATGCCGAGGCCGGCCGCCACGGCCAGGAGCGTGAACCGCATCTCGGGCCACGGTAGCGTCCGCCGCCGTGGCCGAGGGGGTTCGCTACCGGGTCGACGGACGGGTCGCCCGGGTCACCATCGACCGGCCGGAGCGGCGCAACGCCCTCGCGCCGGCGACGGTGGCCGGCCTGCGCGACGCCGTGGCCCGGGCTGACGCCGACGCCGCCGTCCGGGTGATCGTCCTCACCGGTGCGGGGGACCGCGCCTTCTCCGCCGGCGCCGACCTCACCGGCCTGTCGTCGGCCGCCGCCGCCGGCTTCCCCGCCGCCCTGGCGGCCCTGTTCGAGGAGCTGTGGGCGATGGGCAAGCCCTCGATCGCCCGCGTGCGCGGCTATGCCCTGGCGGGCGGCTTCGGCCTGGCGACGGCGTGCGACCTGGTCGTCGCCGCCGACGACGCCGTGTTCGCCACGCCCGAGATCGACCTCGGCCTGTGGCCGTTCGTGGCCTCCGTCCCCCTGGCCCGGTCCATGCCGCCCAAGAAGGCGCTCGAGCTGATGATGACGGGCCGGCGGGTGGGAGCGGCAGAAGCGGAGCGCATCGGGTTCGTGAGCCGGGTGGTGGCGGTCGGGGACCTCGACGCCTCCGTCGACGAGCTGGCCGCCGTGCTCGCCGCCAAGCCGGCCGGAGCCATGGGGCTGGGCCGTGCGTCCTTCCACCGGACCTGGGGCCTGGACGCCGCCACCGCCCTCCAGCGCCTGCACCCGCTGCTGGCCACGACCATGGCATCAGAGGAGGCGCAAGAGGGCGCCGCCGCCTTCGCCGAGAAGCGCCCGCCCCGCTGGCCCGAGCCCTGAAAGGCGACGGCTCCGCCTCCCGGCGGTAAGACTGGCGGCCTCATGGCACCCCGCGCCCTCATCACCGGCATCACCGGCCAGGACGGGTCCTACCTCGCCGAGCTGCTCCTCGACCGGGGCTACGACGTCGTCGGCATGGTCCGCCGGTCGAGCACCGTCAACTTCGAGCGCATCGCCCACATCCAGGACCGGGTTACGATCGTGTCCGGGGACCTGCTCGACGAGATGTCGATCGTCAAGGTGCTGAGCGACCACCGGCCGAGCGAGGTCTACAACCTGGCCGCCCAGTCGTTCGTGCAGACGTCGTTCGACCAGGCCGTGCTCACGGGCGAGACCACCGCCCTGGGCGTGACCCGGGTGCTGGACGCCATCCGCATCGTCGACCCGACGATCCGCTTCTACCAGGCCAGCTCCAGCGAGATGTTCGGCAAGGTCGTCGAGGTCCCCCAGCGGGAGACGACGCCCTTCCACCCCCGCAGCCCCTACGGCGTGGCCAAGGTCTACGGCCACTGGATCACCGTGAACTACCGGGAGTCGTACGGCCTTCACGCCAGCTCCGGGATGCTCTTCAACCACGAGTCACCCCGGCGGGGCCTCGAGTTCGTCACCCGCAAGATCACCTACGGCGCGGCCCGCATCAAGCTCGGCGTCGACCAGTCGCTGGCCCTGGGCAACCTCGACGCCCGGCGGGACTGGGGGTTCGCCGGCGACTACGTGCGGGCCATGTGGCTCATGCTCCAGCAGGACACGCCGGGCGACTACGTCGTCGCCACCGGCGAGGCCCACTCGGTACGGGACTTCTGCGAGCTCGCCTTCGGATCGGCCGGCCTCGACTACCGCGACCACGTGGTGACCGACCCGAGGTTCATGCGCCCGGCCGAGGTGGACCTGCTCGTCGGCGACGCCACCAAGGCCGGCGAGCGTCTCGGGTGGAAGCCCGAGGTGAGCTTCGCCGACATGGTCGCGGCGATGGTGGAGTCCGACCTCGAACTGGTGGCCCGCCAGCAGCGGGTGTGACGGCGAGCGTCAGATGGCGCGTCTGGCCGAGCTCCGCTCGAGCAGCCAGACGATGAGGGCGGCGCCGACCACGGACAGCAGCAGCCCGGCCGAGCGGTTGAACAGCAGGCCGACGGTGAGCCCGGCGAGGAGCGAGCCGCCGATGCCCACCAGGATGGTCATCCCGATCGACATCGGGTTCGGGCCCGGGATGGCGAGGCGCCCGAGGGCACCGACGACGAGACCGCTGAGGATGAGGCCGAGGATGAAGAGGATCACCCCCGTAGTGTTCCTCGCCCCCGAGCCTTTTACACGGAACCGACGTTTCGCCCCCGGCGCCGTCCGGTGAGCGTCCGGCTCGAACGGGCCGGGCCGGTGGCGCTGGTCACCATCGAGCGGCCCGAGCGGCGCAACGCCCTCGACCTCGAGCACGCCGACGCCCTGCTCGACGCTCTCACCGACGCCGGGTCGGGCGACGCCCGGGCGGTCGTGCTGGCCGGGGCGGGCGGTCACTTCTGCGCCGGCGCCGACCTGTCGACGGTCCCCGGGCAACGCTTCCTGGCCGCCCTCGGGCGGACGCTCCGGGCGATCGTGTCGCTGCCCGTCCCGGTGATCGCGGCGGTGGAGGGCGTCGACCTGGGCGCCGGCCTCCAGCTGGCGGTGGCGTGCGACCTGCGGGTGGCAGCGGCCGATTCCCGCTTCGGCGTGCCGGCCGCCAAACTGGGGCTGATGATGGACCACTGGAGCGTGCAGCGCGTTGCGCTGCTCGCCGGTCACGGTCCGGCCCGGTCGATGCTGCTGGCCGCCGAGGAGGTCGACGGCGCCAACGCCGTCCGGCTGGGCCTGGCCCAGCGGGCGGGCGGGCTGCCCGAGGCGCTGGCGTGGGCCCGGTCGATCGCCGCCCTGGCGCCCCTCTCCGTCGCCGGTCACAAGCTCGCCCTGAACCGCCTGGAGCCTCCTCCGGCCGACCCCGACGTCGAGGAAGCGCACCGGCGGGCGTGGGCCAGCGCCGACCTGGCCGAGGGGGTCGCCGCCTTCGCCGAGCGGCGGCCACCGAGCTTCGAGGGGCGCTAGGAGCCGGCGTGCTGGCCGCGTCGAACCCCGGGCTGGCGGTGGCGTTCGCGGCGGGGATGCTGTCGTTCCTGTCGCCGTGCGTCCTTCCCCTCGTCCCCGGCTACCTGTCGCTGATGTCGGGCGTCGGGACGGCCGACCTCGCCGTCGCCACCAGGACCGACACGCGCAAGCTGCTGCGGTCGACCCTGCTGTTCGTCGCCGGGTTCACCGTCGTGTTCGTCGCCCTGGGCGCCACGGCCAGCGCCCTGGGCAGCTTCCTGCTGGACCACCAGCGCACCCTGAACACCGTGGCGGGGATCGTCATCATCGTCATGGGGCTGGCCATGGCCGGGGTCATGACGCCGGCCTTCATGCAGCGTGAGCGCCGCGTCCAGGTGCTTCCGTCCAGGCTCGGGCCGTACGCGGCGCCGGTCATGGGCATGGCCTTCGCCTTCGGGTGGACGCCGTGCCTCGGCCCCGTGCTCGCCTCCCTGCTGGCCCTGGCCGGCGCCGAGGCGACGCTCGGCCGGGGCGTGTCCCTGCTCTTCGCCTACTCGCTGGGCCTCGGCGTGCCGTTCGTGGCCGCCGGAGTCGGGTTCGGCCGCCTCGCCGGTGCGCTCGACTGGGTGAAGCGCCGGGCCAGGGTCGTCAACGTCGTGTCCGGGCTCCTCCTCGCCGGCTTCGGGTTCCTGCTCCTCACGAACCGGCTCACCGACCTGTCCCGCGAGCTCGTCGAGCTCATGGACGGCACCCCGTTCGGGTGGCTCATCGGCCTCTAGTAGTTCGCCGGCAGAAGCCGGTTGAAGTTCTCGAAGAACACGAAGAGCACCACCAGGAAGACGGGCGCGCCGAGCAGGTAGGCGGGCCACCGGCGCCACCACCGGCCGGCCAGCCACGTCAGCACCCACACAGCCGCGGCGAGCAGCCCCCACACGACGGCGGGCCCGTTGGGGGCGCTCTCGCCCGACAGTCCCGCCTCGGCCTCGGCGAGCGAGCGCGGCGCCCGGGTCGTCGGCGGCGTGGTGGTCGTCGCCTCCGTCGGGGGCGGCTCCTGGGCGGTCGCGGGCGGGGCGGTGGTGACGGCGGTGGTGGCCGTCGTGGCCGGCGGCGGCTCGGTCGCCTCGCCCACGAGGGTGGCGACGACGATGAGGCGGCGGGCGGCGCTGAACTTCGGCTCGCACGTGGTGAGGGTCAGGCGGTTGTCGTCGCTGGCGTCGAGGACGGACGTCTCGCTCGGCCGCACCACCGTCTTCGACGACACCTCGTAGCGGAACCGGCCCTGGCGGGTGGTGACCAGGATCGGGTCGCCGCGGTCGAGCTCGTCGAGGCGGGAGAAGGGCGCGCCGTAGGTCGTCCGGTGGCCGGCGATGGCGGCGTTGCCGGGCTGGCCGGGCAACGGCGTGTCGGGGTAATGGCCGGGCCCGCGCTTGAGCGCCGGCAGGCTGACGCCCTCGACGACGGCCTTCTCCAGCCCGATGCCGGGGATGCGGATGATGGCCACGGCGTTCCCCTCGGGCGTGGGCGGCGGTGCCGGCGGCAGGGTGGCGGGCGCGGCGGTGGGCGGCGCGGCGGTGGGCGATGGGTCGGTGGCGACGGTCGCCGCCGTGGTCGCGGTGGTGGGCGGGGCGGCGGTGGTCGCCGCCTCCAGGAGGGACTGCTCGAACTCCCTGGTGAGCTCCCGCTGGTGGCGCGCCTCGGTCAGGCCCGTCCCCCACAGCTGATAGGCGACGAACAGGAGGATGATGACGCCGGCGCCGATAAGCGACCGGCCGACGCCCGCGACCACCCTCCGGATGTCCATACGCGTCACGGTACGGGACCGCCCGGTGGGGACGGCGCCGGGCCGCTTGGAAGAGGACGGCCTCGGACCCGTAGCATTGGCCTGCCGCCATGGCCCCCGTCGTACGCTTCCGCTCCGCCGTCGCCCTGCTCGGCCGCTTTCCCGCTCTGTCCGGTGTGGACCTCACGGTCGAGCCCGGCGAGGTCGTGCTGCTGGAGGGCGCCAACGGGGCGGGCAAGACGACCGTGCTCCGGGCCTGCGCGGGCCTGGTGCCGCTCGTCTCCGGCGAGGCCGAGGTGCTCGGAGTCGACCTGCGGGCCGACCGCCGCTCGGTGCGCCGCCGGGTCGGCCTGCTCGGCCACTCGGGCGCCCTCTACGAGGACCTCGGCGCCGAGGAGAACGTCCGCTTCGCCGTGCGCGCCGCGGGGGGAGACGCCGCCGCCGTGGTCCCCGCCCTGTCGCTGCTCGGCATCGAGGGCCGGCTGCGGACCACGGCCGTGGGGCGGTTGTCCACCGGCCAGCGCCGGCGGGTGGCGCTGGCCGTCCTGGTGGCCCGCTCGCCCTCCCTGTGGTTGCTGGACGAGCCCCACGCCGGCCTGGACGCCGCCGGCCGCGACCTGCTGGACGACCTGGTGCGCTCGGCCGTCGCCGCCGGTGCCACCGTGCTCCTGGCATCGCACGAGACGGACCGGGCCGCCGCGGTGGCCGGCCGCACCGTCACCATGGCCGGCGGCCGGGTGCAGCCGCGGGAGCCCGCCCGTGTGGCGTGACGCCCTGCTCGTGGCGGGCAAGGACCTGCGCATCGAGGCCCGGTCCCGGGTGGCCACCAACCAGGTGGCCCCCTTCGCCCTGGTGGTCCTCGTCCTCTTCGGCTTCGCCCTCGACCCCGACCGCGGCGTCCTGGCCCGGGCGTCGGCCGGGCTGTTCTGGGTGGCGGTGCTGCTGTCGTCGCTCCTCGCCGTCCAGCGCAGCTTCGCCCTGGAGGGGGGCGACGCCACCGCCGACGGCCTGCGTCTCTCCGGCCTCGACCCGGCCGGCATCTTCCTGGGCAAGGCGGCCGCCGTGGCCGCCCAGCTGGCCGCCCTCCAGGTCGTCCTCGCCCTCGGCGTCGTCGTGCTCTACGACGCCGACCTGGGCGGCCCCGCCCTGCTCCTCGCCACCTGCGCCGCCGCCACGGTCGGCCTGGCCGCCGCCGGCGTCGTCTACGGGGCGCTGGCCGCCGGTCTGCGGGTGCGGGAGACGCTGCTGCCCCTGCTGCTGCTCCCCGTGGTGGCGCCCGTCCTGCTCGGCGCCACCCGTGCGTGGGAGGCGGGAATGGGCCTGTCGGTGGACGACGGCTGGCGCTGGGCCCAGCTGCTCGCCGTATTCGCCGTGATCTACGTGACCCTGGGCGTCGTCGCCTTCGGCGCCCTCCTGGAGGAATCGTGAGCGACCGCCCCCGGCCCGCCACCACCGGTGGGGGCACGGCGCTCTTGGGCGCCGCCGCCCTCGTGGCGCTCGCCACCACGATCGTGCTGGGCCTGCGCCTGCCGCCCACCGTGGAGCAGGGGCCCTACGCCCGGCTCATCGCCGTCCACCCGCCGCTGGCCTGGGCCGCCTACCTGGCGTTCGCCGTGTGCGCGCTGGCCAGCGTGCTGTGGCTGTGGCGCCGCACCCGGGCGCCCAAGTGGGACCGGCTGGCGGTGGCGTCCGCCGAGGTGGGCGTGGTGTTCTGCGCCCTCACCCTCGTGACCGGGTCCATCTGGGGCCGGCCGACGTGGGGCGTGTGGTGGACCTGGGACGCCCGGCTCACCAGCACCGCGCTCCTGCTCGCCCTCTTCGCCGGTTACCTGGCGCTGCGCAAGGTGTCCGTCGACCCGGAGACGCGGGCCCGCCGCGCCGCCATCGCCGCCCTGGTGGCGGTGGCCGACGTGCCCATCGTCCACTTCTCGGTGGACTGGTGGCGCACCCTGCACCAGGGCCGGTCGCTGGCGCAGATCACCCCCCAGGACGACCTCGACGGCTCGTACACCTCGGTCATGCTCCTCGGCTTCGTGGCCATGACCCTGCTCTACGGCTGGCTGGTGGCCCACCGGTCCCGCGTCGAGGCGCTCGAGGCCAGGCTGGAGGCCGAGGGCCTCGACCTGGCCCTGGAGGAGCGGCGGGCCGAGTCCGAGGTGGTCGAGGCGGTGGCCCGATGAGCGAGGGTTACGTGTTCGCCGGCTACGGGGTCACCGTGGCCACCCTCGGGCTGTACGCCCTCCGGGTGCTGCGCCGCGGCCGGAACCTGCGCCGCACCCTCGACGGTTCTCTGGACGCGAGCAGCCGCTCGGCGGCGCCTGCGGTCCACAGAACGCCGGACGGGGCGTGAGCGCCCCTGCGGCCGCCGGGGCGGGTCGGCACCTCGACGACGACGAGGCCTCGGCCGACGAGTCCGGCGGCCCGTCCGGCGAGGTGCGCCGGCGGCCTCCGGGCGGCAGCCGCCGGACGTGGATCGGCCTGGTCGTCGTGGCGGCCGCCCTCGCCTTCCTGGTGCTGCGCGCCGTGGGCGACGCCACCGTGTACTTCAAGACGGCCGACGAGGCCGTCGCCGAGCGGGCCGAGCTGGGCGACCGGCGGTTCCGGATCGAGGGTCTGGTGGTGCCGGGCAGCGTCGAGAAGGGCGCCGGCGAGGTCGACTTCGCCATCCGGGGCAGCAGGGGTGCCGTCGTGGAGGTCATCCACCAGGGCAACGTCCCCGAGTTGTTCCAGCCCGACATCCCGGTGGTGATGGAGGGGCGCTTCTCGGGCGAGCGGTTCGTGAGCGACCGGATCCTCGTCAAGCACACGTCGGAGTACCGGGCCGAGAACCCCGAGCGGGTCGAGGACTACCAGAGCGCGCCATGAGCGCCCTGTTCGGCCAGAGCGCCGTCCTGCTCGGCTTCCTGGCCTGCGTCGCCGGCGCCGGTACCACCGCCCTCGGCCTGGCCAGGGGCCGGCCCGACCTGCTCCGTCGCGGGCTGGCGCACGTGTGGGTGGCGCTCGGTGCCGCCGCCGTCGCCGTGGTGGTGATGGAGCGGGCGCTGATCGGCCACGACTTCTCGCTCCAGTACGTGGTCGACAACCACAGCCGGGCCACCCCGCTGCTCTACACCGTCGCCTCGTTGTGGGGCGCCCTGGAGGGCTCGATCCTGCTGTGGGCGTTCGTGCTGGCCGGGTACCTGGCCGTCATGGCGCACCGGTTCCGCGACCGGGCCGGCGATCCCCTCGTCGGGTGGGCGACGCTCGCCGGGCTGGTCGTGGCCGTCTTCTTCTTCGGGCTCATGCTCGGCCCCGCCAACCCGTTCACCGAGGTGGCGGGCCGGGTCCCGGCGGACGGGGCGGGCCCCAACCCGCTGCTCCAGAACCACCCCCTCATGGCCTTCCACCCGCCGGTGCTGTACCTCGGCTACGTCGGGTTCACCATCCCCTTCGCCTTCGCGGTGGCCGCCCTGGCGACGGGCCGGCTGGGCGAGGGGTGGCTGGTCGAGACCCGGCGCTGGACCCTGTTCGCCTGGGGCTTCCTCACCGCCGGCATCGTGCTCGGCGCCTGGTGGTCCTACGAGGTCCTCGGCTGGGGCGGCTACTGGGCGTGGGACCCGGTGGAGAACGCCTCGTTGCTGCCGTGGCTGACGGGCACCGCCTACCTGCACTCGGTGATGGTCCAGGAGCGGCGGGGCATGCTGCGGGTCTGGAACCTGTCACTCCTGATCGCCACGTTCAGCCTGACGATCCTGGGGACGTTCCTCACCCGCTCGGGAGTCCTGGACTCCGTGCACGCCTTCACCGAGTCGCCCCTCGGGCCCGCCATACTCGGCTTCTTCGCCGTGGTGGTGGCGGTGGGCGTGGGCCTCATCGCCTGGCGGGGCGACCAGCTGCGCTCGCCCGGCGCGGTGGACTCGCCGCTGTCCCGCGAGGGCGCGTTCCTGGCCAACAACCTGCTGTTCGCGGCCTTCGCCTTCGTGGTGCTCCTCGGCACGGTGTTCCCGCTGCTGGCCGAGGCGCTCGACGGCGAGCGCATCTCGGTGGGCCGGCCCTACTTCGACCGCATGGTGACCCCGGTCGCCCTCGCCCTGCTGTTCCTCATGGCGGTGGCGCCCGCCCTGCCGTGGCGCAAGGCCTCCGGCGAGGTGCTGCGCACCCGCCTGCAGTGGCCGGCGTGGGCGGCCGCCGGCGTCCTCGTCGTCTGCGTGGCGTCGGGGCTGCGAGGCCTGGCGCCTCTCGTGGCGTTCGCCCTCGGTGCGTTCGCGGCGGCGGCCGCCGTCCGCCAGCTCGTCCTGTCGTACCGGCGCAACGGCTGGCGGGGCCTCACCGGCAGGGCCAACGGGGGCATGGTCGTCCACCTCGGCGTGGTCGTCGTCGCCGTGGCGTTCGCGGCGAGCTCCTCCTACGGGCACCGGGCCGAGTTCCGCCTGTCGCCCGGCGAGTCCGCCACCCTCGCCGGCCACGAGATCACCTACCTGCGCACCCGCACGGTCCAGCACGAGAACCGCAGGACGGTGGTGGCCGACGTGCGGGTGGACGGCGGCCGGGTGTACCGGCCGGCGCTGAACCTGTTCGGGAACGCCAGCCAGGCCATCGGCACGCCGTCGGTGCGCACCGGCCTGCGCAACGACGTGTACCTCTCGCTCGTCGCCACCCCCCGCACGCCCGAGAGCCCGGCGGTGATCGCCGTGATCGTCCAGCCCCTGGTGACGTGGCTGTGGATCGGCGGCGGGCTGATGGTGGCGGGCACGCTCATGGCGGCCGTGCCCGGCCGGCGCCGGCGGCCCACCGAGCCGGCCGCCGCCCCGGCCGCCGTCCCGGCCGGGGCGGCCGGGGCGGTCGAGGCGGGAGGGGACGACGCCGTCCCCGAGGTCGTCGGCGTGGCCCGTGCCGTGGAGGCGACGTGACCGCCACCACCGCGCCGGCGAACGCACCCGCCGCCGGCGGTACCCCCGGGCCCCGGCGGGGGCACCCGGCCCGGTGGGCGGCCATCGCCGTCGGCGTGGTCGTCGCCGTCTTCGTGGTGATCCTGGCCACGCGGCCCCAGGCGTCCGACGTGGTGGCGCCCAGCCCCCTCGTCGACCGGCCGGCGCCCGAGATCGAGGGCCCCGGCCTCGACGGCGCGACGGTACGCCTGTCCGACCTGAGGGGCCGGTGGGTGGTGGTCAACTTCTTCGCCACGTGGTGCGTGCCGTGCCTGCGGGAGCACCCCGAGCTCGTCCGCTTCTCCGAACGCCATCCCGCCGAGGACGTCCAGGTCCTGGCCGTCGTCTATGACGACCAGCCCGAGGACGTGGCCCGCTTCTTCCGGGAGCGGGGCGGCGGGTGGCCGGTGGTGGACGACGTCGGCGCCAAGGTGGACTTCGGCGTGCGCGGCGTCCCCGAGTCGTTCCTGGTCGACCCGGCCGGGATCGTGCGCACGCGCCTGGTGGGCGGAGTCACGGCCGACGGCCTGGACGGCCTGCTCGGCCAGGTGGGGGCCGGCGGGTGACGTCGGTGCGGCGGTGGCTGGACGGCCTGCTCGGCCTGGTGGGGGACGGCGGGTGACGGCCGTCCGGCGGTGGCTGGCGTTCCTCCTCCTGGTGCCGGTCGTGGCCGGGGCGCTGTTCGTCGGCGCCGGTGGCGGCGACGGGCCGCCCAGCCCGGCGGCCCGGGCCGCCCGCCTGTCGGCCGACGTGCGCTGTCCGACCTGCGAGGGGCTGTCGGCGGCCGAGTCGGCGACGCCGGCCGCCGCCGCCGTCCGCCAGGAGATCCGACGCCGGGTGGACGCCGGCGAGTCCGACGCCGAGATCCGCGCCTTCCTCGTGAGCCGCTACGGCAAGGACATCGTCCTCACCCCCGAGGGGACGGGCGTGGCCGCCCTGGTGTGGGTGCTGCCGGTGGTGGCCGTGGTGCTCGGCGCCGGCGGGCTGGCGTTCGCGTTCCGGCGCCGGAGGGCGAGCGGGACGGCGGCGGCCACGGCCGAGGACCGACGGTTGGTCGAGCAGGCCCTGCGCCAGGGCGTCACCAGGTGAGCGCCCTCGAGGAGGACCGGGACTTCCTGCTCCGCTCGCTCGAGGACCTCGAGCGGGAGCGGGAGGCCGGCGACCTCGACGAGTCCGACTACGTGGCCCTGAAGGAGGACTACACGGCGCGGGCGGCGGCCGTCCTCCGGGCCCTGGCCGCCGACCCCGAGGCGGCCGACCCCGCCGGGCGCGAGGCCGCCGGCCCCGCCGAACCGGGCCCGGCCGGCGCCGGCCCCCCTCGGGGCACGGAGGGCGGCGACGGCCACGTGGCGGCCGGCGTGCCGGCCGGTGGGCCGCAGGCCCGGCGCCGGCTGTCCGACCGGGCTCCCACCGGCGGCGGCCGGAGCCGGTGGCGGCCGGTCGCGGTGGGCGCCGTCCTCCTGGCGTTCGCCTCGGCCGCCGGGCTCCTGGTGGCCCGGTCGGCGGGGGAGCGGC
Source organism: Acidimicrobiales bacterium (assembly GCA_035540975.1). Taxonomy (NCBI): domain Bacteria; kingdom Bacillati; phylum Actinomycetota; class Acidimicrobiia; order Acidimicrobiales; species Acidimicrobiales bacterium. The sequence continues at coordinate 8,102 of DATLFN010000141.1, read as the reverse complement.
TCCCGGGCGACCCGGCGACCGGCGAGATCGCCGCCACCGGCCCGTCGTCGGAGAACGCCGACGAGCTGGCGGTCGCCCGCGACCTCATCGGCGAGGGCCGGACGCTCGACGCCATCAAGGCCTACGACCGCATCCTGGAACGCGATCCCGAGCAGCCCGAGGCCCTCGCCTACCGCGGTTGGCTGCTGCGCCTGGCCGGCAAGGCGGCCGGTGACACGTCGCTCGTCGACAAGGGCATGGAGTTCATCGAGCGGGCCGTGGCGGCCGACCCCGGGTATCCCGATGCCCGGTTCTTCCGCGCCTTCGTCAACTACCAGGACCGCCGCGACCCGGCCGCCGCCGTCCCCGACCTGCGGGCCTACCTGGCTGGCGAGTCACCCCCGGAGATGCGCCCCGTGGTGGAGGACCTCCTGCGCCGGGCGCTGGCCGACGCCGAGCGGGGCGTGACCTCACCGGAGCCGGTGCCCGCTCCGCCGACGACGACCCCTCCCGGCTAGCACCACCCGGCGGCCCGTCCCGCGGCCCACGGGCCGCTTCCGGCGGCACATCCGGGCGCATAGCGCCCCTTCTTGCCGCCGGACTTGCCGGCGCCGGCGGCGGAGGTCAGACGGGGGTGGAGACCTCGTCGCCGGCGCGGTCCCTGCGTCGTCGGCGATCCTTCGGGGGGCCGTCGTCGGGCGGGCGTTCCTTGCGGGGCGCCTTCTCCCCCTTGACCTTCCGGCCCTTCCGGCCCTTCCGGCCCTTCCGGTCCGTGCCTGTGCCGTCCGCCTTGCCCTTGCCGTCCCCCCTGCCCTGGGCGGCGTTGGCGCTGACGTTGCCGTTGAAGCGGACGGCGGCGGCGGTGGTGGCGGCGGGAGGGCTGGCCTCGGCCGGCGGCGCGGCGGCGGCCCTGGTGGCCGCGGCCAGGGCGTCGCCCGTGTCCGGCGGCGGTCCCTTGGCCTTGCGCCGGAGCCTGCGCCGCGGAGCGGTGGCGGGCCCGCCGATGCCCGGGAGCACGCCGGCGACCGCCAGCCGGCGGCGGGGTGCCAGCACCGGGAACAGGACCAGGACCATCACGATGAGGAGGAAGGCCAGGAGCAGCAGCGGCGTGCGCACCAGCGGCGCCTCGGCGGCGATGAGCCCGCCGACGGCCAGGTGGCGGGTGGCGACCTGGAGGGCGGCCGAGTCCACCGGGACGGCGTCGCCCGCCGTCACCGAGGGGTTGGTGGCGCGGGTGGCCCGGTACTGCTCGGCGATGGCGGGCAGGGCCTGGAGGGCCTCGACCAGGTAGAGGTCGAGCAGCGGCTTGGGGTCGATGGCGGGCAGCACCGTGCCCGGGCGCACCGGCGCCGAGACGGCCTTGGTGGTGGCCTTCTTGCCCTTGCCGACGGTGACGAAGCGGATGGCCGGGTGGACCTCGAAGTGGAGGTGGGGCGACCCGCCCGACGCGTTGCCCGTGCTCCCCACGAAGCCGACGATGTCGCCGGGGTTGACGGTCTGGCCCGGCTTGAGGCCGGCCGGGCGGCTGTCCAGGTGCGCCAGGTAGAAGTACGTGCCGTCGGCCTGGGTGATGTACACCGAGATCCCGCCGAGCCCGCCGTCGCTGAACGAGACGGTCCCGGTGGTGGGGGAGCGAAGCGGCGTCCCCCGCGGGGCGAAGACGTCGGTGCCCTGGTGAAGGCGCCACCCGGGACCGAAGCGGGGGAACCACCAGTCGTGCACGAAGCTGGCCCGGCCGCCCACCGGGAAGCGACCGAGCCCGGCACGAAGGGCCTCCTCCTGCGACATGCCGGCGTCGGTGAGCACCTTCAGGGCGTCCATCAGCGCATTGCTGTTGTTCGGCCGCGTCCGGCGGACCGAGTTCATCATGGCGGCCAGGTTGGCCGGGAAGGGCCCGGCGTCGGCGGGCGGTGTCTCGCCCTCGCCCCCGACGTTGCCGGGGATCGTCGCCGGCGGTGGCTTGGCCGCCGCCGGAGGCGCCGCCGCCGTGGTGGGAGGCGTGGTGGTGGCCGACTTCAAGACGTTGCCGACGAGGCTGCCGGGCGCCGTGGTGGTGGTGCTCGGCGGGGGTGGCGGTGGCGGAGGCGGTGTGCCGGGCTTGGTGGTCGTGGTCGTCGGCAGCAGAGGGGGCAGCTCGATCTGGGCCCGCGCGCCCCCGGCGCCGCCCACCCCGAGGGTGGCCGCCGTCAGCAGCGCGGTCGTGGTCGCCCCCACGCGCGTCGTCAGCCGAACACGATTCCGCCTGATGGGCGCCAAGGTTAACCAGGATGAAACGGACGGCGCCAGCAACCCGCGCCGAAGCGGTGCGCGGCGGCACCGACGGGGCTCCTCCCCGCGGGCCGCCCGTCGTACACCTCCGGTGGCACGCTGGAGGGATGCGGGCACGGGTCGAGCGCTGCCGAGGGACGCCGCCCGGCACCGACGAGGTGGACGCCCGGCTGCGGGCCGAGAACCTCCGGCCCCGCTCGTGGAGCAACGCCCCGGGCGACACCTACGACTGGCACGCCCACGACTACGAGAAGGTCCTGTACTGCGTCTCCGGCGGCATCACCTTCCACCTGGAGGACGGCGACGTGGACCTGCGGCCCGGCGACCGCCTCGAGGTCCCGCCGGGGGCCCGGCACGCGGCGACCGTCGGCCCCGAGGGCGTGCGCTGCATCGAGGCGGCCCGATGAGCCGCCCGACGCGGAGGAGGGCCACGAAGAGGCGGCAGGTGGGTTCCGCCCCTTCGCAGCCCGGTAAGACCGGTCCCTCGGCCGGAAGCGCGAGCAACCCTGCGTCGGCGCAGGAGCCGGGTCCCGATCCCTCCGTGTGGTGCGATCCAAGCAGAGGGCCGAACGGCGTGCAATAGGTGCGTTCCGTCACCTAGAGCGCGAGCGCACGCAAGCGGTCGACCACCCGCGGGAAGGCCTCCAGGCAGGCGGCCACGTCACCGTCGGTGGTGGACCAGCCGACCGAGACCCGCAGCGACCGTTCGGCCTCCACGCCCATGGCCTCCAGCACCGGCGACGGCTCGAGCGACTCCGACGAGCACGCCGACCCCGAGTGGGCGGCGACGCCGGCCTGGTCGAGGCCGAGGAGGACCGCTTCCGCCTCGACGCCGTCCACCCCCACGCAGGCGATGTGGGGGAGCCGGGCGTCCGGGTCCCCGTACGCCACGACCCCGGGCACGGCGGTGAGCCCGGCCAGCAGGCGTTCGGTGTGCGCCCGTGCCGCCGCCGCCTCGCCGTCCAGGTCCAGCGAGGAGCACGCCGCCCCGAACCCCACGATGGCCGGCACATCCTCCGTCCCTGCCCGGCGGGCCCGCTCCTGGTCGCCGCCCACGAGGAGCGGCGGGACCCGCAGCCCGCGGCGGACCAGCAGGGCGCCGACGCCCTTGGGGCCGCCCAGCTTGTGGGCGCTCACCGACAGGAGGTCGGCGCCCAGGGCGGCGAAGTCGACTGGTACGTGGCCGGCGGCCGCCGCCGCGTCGACGTGGACGAGCGCGCCCCGCTCGCGGCACACCGCCACCACCTCGGCCACCGGCTGGATGGTCCCCACCTCGTGGTTGCCCAGCTGGCAGTGGACGAGAGCCGTGCCGTCGGCCACCAGCCGGGACAGCGCGGCGACGTCGATGCGCCCCCGACCGTCGACGGCCGGCTCGGCCACGCCGGCCGCCCGCTTCGAAGCCTGGCGCACGGCGGAGTGCTCCACGGCGGCGGCGACCACGGGCCCGGACGGGCGCAGGCGGGTGGCGCCCCACACGGCGGCGTTGATGGACTCGGTGGCACCGCTGGTGAACACCACCTCGCGCGGCCGGGCCCCCAGGAGGGCGGCGACCCGCTCCCGGGCGTCCTCCACGGCGGCGCGGGCCATGCGGCCCTCGGTGTGGACTCGGGCGGGGTCGGCCGCTCCCGGGCCGGCCAGCCAGGGCAGCATGGCCTCGACCACCTCGGGGCGGGCGGGGGAGGTGGACGCGTGGTCGAGGTAGTGGCGGACGCCGGGAGGCGCCGTCACACCGCCGTGACGCAGGCGTCGTCGCCCTGGGCCCGCGAGGCCGTGGTGGCGGGCGCCGTGTCGCCGTACAGGCCGGCCAGCATGCCCCGCACGATGCCGCGGTCCACCGCGCAGATCACCGGGTGCTGGGTGGCGGTGTCGCCGAACGGGCACTGCTCGGCCACGATGGCGAGGGACGAGCCGCGGGCCTCGGCGTGGGCGGCGAACCCGTGGGCGGTCAGGGCGTCGGCCACCGCGTGCAGCGACGCCTGGAAGGACCGGTGGGCGTTGTCGCCCGGCGACATCTCGCGGGCCAGCGACCGCCCGTACTCCTCGCCCACCTGCTCGGCCATGAGCTCGGCCTCGTGTTCGGGCAGCAGGGCCAGGGCGCGGCCGAGGAGCGTGACCAGCAGGTCGTCCCGGCGGGCGGGGAACTCCAGGACCTTGGCCGTCGCCCGGTAGCGCTTGGAGGGGCGCCCGGCGCCCCCGCCCTCGCCCCGCTCCACGTGCACGCCCACGTACCCGCCGGCAGCCAGCTTGTCGAGGTGGTGGCGGGCGACGTTGGCGTGGAGCTCGAAGTGCTCGGCGACCTCGGCGGCGGTGACCCCCGCCGCGCTGTCCCGGGCGAAGAGGAAGATCTCCCGCCGGGTGGGGTCCCCGAAGGCGGAGGTGACGGCGGCCACGGCGGCCGAGAACTCGGCGTCGTTGAGGGGCGGCCGGTCCACGAAGGTATTCTACCTGGGCCCCGTCGTGGACCCCCGTAGCCCGGGCGCGCTGCCCGGGTGGACCGCGCGACGGCCGCCCGCTGCCCGCGAGGAGACTTCACCATGCCCGTCACCGAGGCCCAGGTCCGAGAGGCCCTCCGGCCCGTCCAGGACCCCGAGCTGCACCGCAGCATCGTCGACCTCGGGATGGTGAAGGACGTCCGCATCGACGGCTCCCGGGTCGGCGTGCTGATCGCCCTCACCGTGCCCGGGTGCCCGCTGCGGGCGGAGATCACGGCCCGGGTCACCGACGCCCTCCGGGTCGTGGACGGGGTGGGCGACGTGGACGTCGACATGACGGTGATGACCGACGAGGAGCGGGCCGCCGTGCGCCGCCAGATGGGCGCCGCCCCGGGTCCCGCCCCCGCCGGCGCCCAGCCGCTGGGCCACGAGCAGGGGCGGGTGAACCAGTTCATGGCGCCCGGCTCGCGGACCCGGGTGCTCGGCATCTCGTCGGGGAAGGGCGGCGTGGGCAAGTCGTCGGTGACCGTGAACACGGCGATCGCCCTGGCCCGCCGGGGCCACGAGGTGGCCGTGCTGGACGCCGACGTCTACGGCTTCTCCGTCCCCAAGATGCTCGGCATCACCGCCGACCCGGTCGTGATCGACGACATGATCGTCCCGCCCGTCGCCCACGGCATCAAGGTCATCTCCATCGGCTTCTTCGTGGAGGAGAACCAGCCCGTGATGTGGCGCGGGCCCATGTTGCACAAGGCCCTGGAGCAGTTTCTGGTGGACGTGCTGTGGGGCGACGTGGACTACCTGCTGGTCGACATGCCCCCGGGGACCGGCGACGTGGCGCTGTCGATGTCGCAGTACCTGTCGCGCTCGGAGATGTTCGTGGTGACGACGCCGCAGGCGGCGGCCCAGCGGGTCGCCCAGCGCACCGCGTACATGGCCAGGAAGGTCAACCTGCCGCTGCGGGGCGTCATCGAGAACATGTCGTGGTTCACCGGCGACGACGGCAAGCGCTACGAGATCTTCGGGTCGGGCGGCGGGGCCGAACTGGCCGCCGTGCTCGGCGTCCCGCTCATCGGGCAGATCCCGCTCGTCCCCGCCCTGCGGGAGGGCGGCGACGTCGGCCTGCCCGTCTCCGTCTCCGACCCCGACGGCGAGGCGTCGCGGGCGTTCGGGACCATGGCGGACTCGATCGTCTCGATGGGTGCGGCCCGCGTGTACCGCCCCGAGCTCCAGGTCACGTAACGCGCCGGTGGGCCGGGGGGACGACCGGAACGGTGGCCGGCTCCGTACCTCCGGGTGACATGGCAAGCGACTCCGACACGGGGACGCCCGTCGGCCGGCGGGTCTTCATCGGCATGCTCGGCCTCGGGGCGGCCGGGGTGGTCTGGGGTTCGCGCCTGGCCGAGGCCGTGAACCGGGCGCTGGCACCCATCGCGGCCATGGACCGCACCGGCCTCACCGGGCTGCTGCCGTCGTCGGGGCGGTTCCGCATCTACTCGGTCGTCGGCTTCCTCCCCCACCGCGCCGCGGCCGAGTACCGGCTCCGGGTGACGGGGCTGGTCGACCGGCCCCTGGAGCTGACCCTGGCCGACCTGAAGGCGATGCCCGCCACCCGGCTGGTGAAGGACTTCCAGTGCGTCACCGGCTGGCGGGTGCCCGACGTGCCGTGGACCGGCGTGTTGCTCTCGGCCGTCCTGGACGCCGCCGGCGTGGCGCCCGGCGCCGGGGCGCTCGCCTTTCGCAGCTTCGACGGCGCCTACACCGAGAGCCTGACGCTGGAGCAGGCCCGGCGCCCGGACGTCCTCGTCGCCTACGAGCTAGAGGACGAGCCGGTGTCGCGGGCGCAGGGGGGCCCGGTGCGGCTCTACGTGGCCCCGATGTACGGCTACAAGTCGCTCAAGTGGCTCGACGAGATCGAGGTCACGGCGGCCGTCGAGGAGGGGTACTGGGAGGTGCGGGGGTACGACACCGACGCCTGGATCGGGCGCTCCAATGGCCGCCGCGACGAGCCCGTCGAGTAGCGCGCCGCCCGGTCCGGGGCCGACGGCGGCCGAGCCGGCGGCGGGCGGGGCCGAGGTGCGCCTGCGCCGGTTCGACGGCGCCGAGCGCTTCCTCCACTGGGCCACGGCGGCGCTGTTCCTGGTCCTGACGGCGACCGCCGCGGTGCTCTACCTGGCGCCGCTCTCGGCGGCCGTCGGGAGGCGGCCGCTGGTGCGCGACGTGCACGTCGTCGCCGGCCTGCTGCTCCCCGCGCCGTGGCTGGTCGCCCGGGGCGGGCTCCGGTCGCCGGCTCTGCGGGCGGACGTCCGCCGGCTGGCCCGCTGGGACGCGGCGGACCGGCGGTGGCTGCGGTCGGCCGGCCGCGACCCGTTCGTGCGCCTGGGCAAGTTCCACCCGCTCCAGAAGCTCAACGCCGCCTTCACGGCGGGCACCATCCCGGTGATGCTCGCCACGGGTGCCGTCATGCGCTGGTTCGAGCCGTTCCCGCTGGAGTGGCGGACGGGGGCAACCTTCGTGCACGACTGGCTCGCCGTCGTCCTCGCCGTGGTGGTGATGATCCACATCGGCAAGGCGCTGGCCGACCGCGAGGCAATGGGCGGGATGCTCCGGGGCAGCGTCCGGGCCGGGTGGGCGCGACGCCACCACCCCGGTTGGCACGACGAGGAGCTGGGGGCCTAGGAGATCCGGCGGCCGGCGACGCCCCACAGGTCGTCGCAGCGCTCGCACACCTCGGCGGGGATGATCCCGGTGCGCATCAGCAGGGCGAAGACCTTGCAGCCGAGGCAGAAGGCGAAGGCGGCCTCCAGGAAGGCGGCCCCGGCGAGCAGCGCGAGCACGACCTGGGCCGCCGCCCAGCGGTCGAAGCCGAGAGCGAGCACGGCGGCGGTGACGGAGAAGGCGGCGCCCACCCCCTGGGCGAAGCGCTTGGGCGGCCCGGGGACCAGCCTGGGCTCCACGCCGAGGCGGGGCGTGACGACCCGGGTGACCAGCTGCCCGAGCGGGCTGAGGGTGGGACCGGTGAGGACGCGGGCCACGAACCCGTAGGCGATCACGGCCGTCATCCAGTGCAGGTCGAGGGCGATGGCGGCCACCGACATGGCGACGACCCCTGCCGCCACCAGCCGCGCCGACACCTCGTTCACCGGGTCCGGGAACGAGAACAGGCTCGGGCGGGTGGCAGGTGTCGACCTCATCCCGCCGGTCGCAACGCGTCGGCAGGCGAGGTTGTTCCATCCCGTTCGCCCTTCTCTGTCGAGAAACCCACCGCTGAGGTGGGAAAGTGACCGGAGAAGCCGGTCGAGGCGGTCGAGGCGGGCGGGCGGGCCCCGCTCATGCCCGCGCCGCAGCGGCCAGGATGGCCTCGACCGAGCGGTCGACGTCGGCCTCGGTGGTCGACCAGTTGGACACCGAGACCCGGACCAG
>DATLFN010000140.1 GCA_035540975.1 Acidimicrobiales bacterium | reverse complement strand
ATCGCGCTGCGGGCGCTCCGCGCCCGGCGCCCGCCCCACGCCGCCCGGCCACGCCGCCCGCGGAGCGCCCGCAGCGCGATCGGGAGCCGGCCCGTCGCCCGCCCGCCGGCGGCGGCCGCCCCCGTCGGGGGCTGGCCCTCGCCGCCGTCCTGGCCGGCGTGGCCGTGCTCGTCGCCATCCTCGGCTGGGCGGCTTCGGGGAACGGCGACCGGGACGAGACGGCCACCGGCCCGACGACGGCCACCACCACCACGACCACCACCAGCGGTGGCGAGTCGCCGACGACGGCGGCGCCCGAGGGCGCCCCGCCCGGCTGGGTCACGTACACCGATCCCAAGGTCGGCTACCGGATCGCCCATCCGCCGGGGTGGCGGGTGACGCCCCTCGACGGCACCCGCACCGACATCACCGACCCCGGGACGGGGACCTACCTGCGCGTCGACTGGACCGACAAACCCGGCCCGTCGCCCGAGGGTGCCTGGGAGAGCCTGTCGAGGAGCTTCGGCGCCCGCCACGAGGCCTACCAGGAGATCCGCATCGAGCCCACCACCTACAAGGGCTTCGACGCCGCCCTGTGGGAGTACGCGTACACGTCGGGCGGTGCCCGCCTCCATGCCGTGAACCTGGGGATGGTCACCGGCCGCTACGGGTTCGCCCTCAACTTCCAGGCGGCCGAGAGCCGCTGGGCCGAGTCCCAGGACGAGTTCGAGGCGTTCAAGGCGTCGTTCCAGGTCCCGTCCTGACGGCGGCGCCCCGGTGCGGGCACGCTGTGGACATGGACGACTGGCTGGACCGCTTCGCCGACGCCCTCGCCGTGGCCCGCCTCGGCCCCGCCGAGGTGGACGCCGTGCTCGACCTCGCCCGGGTGGTCGCCCACGGCACCGAGCGGAGGAACGCACCCCTCGCCACCTTCCTGGCCGGGCGGGCATCGGCCGGCCGGGAAGGTGGCGGCGAGGCGGCCGCCGCGCTGGCCGTCGCCGAGGGGCTGCTCGGCGACGGCGGCCCTAGCCGGCCAGGAAGCTGAGGCGGACGGTCCGCGCCGGGTTGTCCTCGTTGGGGTCGACCAGGACGACGCTCTGCCACGTGCCGAGCCGGGGCCGGCCGCAGACCACGGGGATCACGAGCGAGGGGCTGACCAGCACGGGCATCACGTGGTCGGCGCCGTGCCCCGTCGACCCGTGCCGGTGCCGGTACCGGCCGTCGCGGGGCAGGAGCCGGTCCAGCAGCTCGTCCAGGTCGGCCTCCGACCCCGAACCCGTCTCCATGAGGGCGAGGCCGGCGGTGGCATGGGGCGCGAAGACGCTGAGCAGCCCGTCGCCCCGCCCCGAGCAGAACGCGGTGACCTCCTCGGTGAGGTCGGTGACGCGCCGGCCGCCGGTGTCCACGCGCAGCTCGGTGGTGTCCACGGGTTAGAACTGTGCCATGAGCGAGCGCGACCCCGAGCAGCAGACGCAGGACGAGGTGCGGGAGGAGGCGGCCGCCGAGCCCGACGACCCCATCACCCGGCGAGAGGAGCTCGAGGTGGAGCTGATGGACGACGGGATCTCCGACGCCGGCGAGGACATCGGCCAGCCCACCCCGTAGCGTCGTGGCCGGCCCGCCCGCCACCGGGCAACGCCACGGAGGACTCGACCGGATGGCGTGAGCGGAGCGAACGAACGAGGTCGAAGCGCTAGCGTTCCCCGGCGATGCGTCGTCCGTGGCGGGGATTGGCACCGGCACTGCTGCTCGGCGCCGTCCTCTCGGCGTGCGGGAACGACGGGCCGACGTTCGGGGCGCCCCGCGGCGCCACCCGCCAGGGCCGGGACATCTTCCGGCTGTGGCAGGGGTCGATGTGGGCGGCGGTGGCCGTCGGCGTGTTCGTGTGGGCCCTCATCCTCTTCGCCGTCATCCGGTTCCGCCGCCGCTCGGGCGACGACGACGCCGTCCCGAAGCAGACCCACGCCAACATCCCGCTGGAGATCGTCTACACGGCGGCACCGCTCGTCATCGTGGCCATCCTGTTCCTCGTGAACGTGCGGACCCAGGACCGGGTCGACCACGTGAGCGCCGACCCCGCCGTCACCGTCGAGGTGACCGCCTTCCAGTGGCAGTGGCGCTTCCGCTACCGCGACGCCGGCGTGGAGGTCGTCGGCACCCCCGAGGAGGACCCGGTGATGGTGCTGCCCGCCGGCAGCACCGTGCGGCTCGTGCTCCGGACCACGGACGTGCAGCACTCGTTCTACGTGCCCGAGTTCCTCTACAAGCGCGACGCGGTGCCCGGCATCACCAACGAGCTCGACCTCGAGGTGCTGGAGGAGGGTCGCTACGACGGCCGCTGCGCGGAGTTCTGCGGCCTCCTCCACGACCGCATGGACTTCGTCGTCGAGGCCGTCTCCCGGGCCGAGTTCGACCGGTGGATCGCCGAGCAGCGGACCTCGCCCAACGTCGGGGGGACGGCCATGGGAGCGGGACGATGACCGTGCTCGAGCGCCCGCCGCGGGCGCCGTCCCCGCCTCCCGACGACCACCGTCCCGAGCCCCGCGGGCTGCTCCGGTGGTTGACCACCACGGACCACAAGATCATCGGGCTCAGCTACATCTGGACGTCGTTCGGCTTCTTCCTGGCCGCCGGCCTGCTCGCCATGCTGATGCGCACCGAGCTGGCCGAGCCCGGCCTCCAGGTGGTGAACCGGGCCGAGTACAACCAGCTGTTCACCATGCACGGGACGATGATGATGTACCTCTTCGCCGCCCCGTTCGGCCTCGGCCTGGCGAACTACTTCGTCCCCCTGCACATCGGGGCCCCCGACATGGCGTTCCCCCGCCTGAACGCCCTGTCGTACTGGCTCTTCCTGGGCGGCGGGCTCACCGTCACCGCCGGCTTCCTCACCGCCGGGGGCGCCGCCGACATCGGCTGGACCGGCACCGCCCCCCTGTCCAACGCCGTGCACGCCCCCGGCGCCGGCATCGACCTGTGGATCGCCGGCCTCCTGCTCACCGGGCTGTCGTCGGTGGCCACCGGCGTCAACGTCATCACCACCGTGTTCTGCCTGCGCGCCCCCGGCATGACCATGTTCCGGATGCCGATCTTCACCTGGAACATGCTCGTGACGTCGGTCCTGGTGCTGATGGCGTTCCCCGTGTTCACCAGCGCCCTGGCCATGCTCTTCGCCGACCGGCGCATGAACATGCACATCTTCGACGTTGAGGCGGGCGGCGTCCCCATCCTGTGGCAGCACCTGTTCTGGTTCTTCGGGCACCCCGAGGTCTACATCATCGTCCTGCCCTTCTTCGGGGTCATCACCGAGATCATCCCCGTGTTCTCCCGCAAGCCGGTCTTCGGCTACCGGGGCCTCGTCTTCGCCACCCTGTCCATCGCCGGCCTGTCCGTCGGCGTGTGGGCCCACCACATGTTCACCACCGGCGCCGTGCTGCTGCCCTTCTTCAGCGGGATCTCGTTCCTCATCGCCGTGCCGACCGGCGTGAAGTTCTTCAACTGGATCGGGACGATGTGGCGGGGCCGCATCAACCTCGCCCCACCCATGCTGTTCGCCATCGGCTTCATGGTGGTGTTCCTCCTGGGCGGCCTGAGCGGGGTGCTGCTGGCGTCGGCGCCGGTGGACTTCGCCGTCCACGACACCTACTTCGTGGTCGCCCACATGCACTACGTGCTCTTCGGCAGCGCCGTCTTCGCCGGCTTCGCGTCCGTCTACTACTGGTTCCCGAAGTGGACCGGGAAGATGATGCGGGCCCGGCCGGCGTGGCTCCACTTCTGGCTGCTGTTCGTCGGGTTCAACCTCACCTTCTTCCCCCAGCACCAGCTGGGCCTGCGGGGGATGGTCCGCCGGGTCGCCGACTACCGGGAGGGCGACGGCCTGGAGTTCCTCAACCTCATGTCCAGCACCGGCGCCGCCGTCCTCGCCGTCTCCACGCTGCCCTTCCTCTGGAACCTGGTCGTGTCGATACGAAAGGGCGAGCCGTCGGGCGGCGACCCGTGGGGCGGCCACACCCTGGAGTGGGCGACGACCTCGCCGCCGCCGTCGCACAACTTCACCCGCCTGCCGCCGATCCGGTCCGACCGGCCCGTGTTCGACGAGCGCATGGCGATGGCGGGTGCCGGCTCGGGCGACGGCCACCAGCCGCCACCGGCGGGAACGGAGACCGAGGTCACCGCCGAGTGAGGACCGAGGGCCTGGTCTTCGCCGGCACGGCCGCCTTCTTCGCCGTCGTCACCACCGTCTACTGGTTCACCAGCTACGAGGAGGCGGGCTCCACCATGCTCCTCCTCACCGTGGGCCTGGGCCTGATCCCCGGCGTGTGGCTGCTGTGGTGGTCGCGGCGCATGGCGCCCCGCCCCGAGGACCGGGCCGACGCCGACATCGAGGACGGCGCGGGCGTCGTCGGCCGGTTCCCCGGCCCCACGGCGTGGCCGGCCACCCTGGCCCTGGGGGCGGTCCTGGCCGCCAACGGCATGGCCTTCGGGATCTGGCCCGCCCTGCCCGGCTTCGTGCTCATCTTCATCGCCGCCTCGGGGGCCATCATGTCGGGCCGCCCCGCGCCCGGGCGTGCGGCGCGCCCGTCTCCACCGGCTCCTCCCCGTCCTCCTCGACCACGTGGTACGAGCCGTCCGGCGTCCGCACCACGACGGGCGGAGCACCCTCCTCGTCGGGCAAGGAAGCGGCCTCCCGGCACAGGCGGTAGGTGACCGCACCCACGGCGAGGGGCAGCACGACGAGGAGCACCCGGAACGCCACCAGGAGACCGGTCACCGACACGTTGAACACGGTGGCCAGCACGTCGCTGCCGGCGGCGAAGAACAGCACGACGAAGAAGGCGATGACGGCCGTGCCGATGGCCGTGCGCACCGGGCGCTCGCGCGGCCGGTCCAGCAGGTGGTACTCGCGGTCGTTCTCCCGGGTGAAGCGGGCCTCCAGGAAGGGCCACGCGTACATCAGGCCGAAGGTGACGCCCGGCAGCAGGATGCCCGGGAAGAACACCGTGGGGATCGTCTTCCCGAAGGCGCGGATCTCCCACGCGGGGAAGACGCGCAGCGCCCCGTCCAGCCACCCCACGTACCAGTCGGGCTGGGAGGCGGCGCTGACCTCGGCGGCCCGGTACGGGCCGTACAGCCAGATGGGGTTGATCTGGGCCAGGCCGCCCAGGGCGGCCAGGACGGCCAGCAGGATGAAGAAGAAGCCGGTGCTCTTCATGGCGTAGCTGGGCCACAGGCGGGACCCGACGACGTTGTGCTCGGTCTTCCCCTTGCCGGCGAACTGGGTGTGCTTCTGGCGCCACAGGATCGCCATGTGAGCGCCGATGAGCCCGAGGATGACCCCGGGCAGGATCAGCACGTGGATGACGAAGAGCCGGGAGATGATCGACTCGGCCGGGAACTCGCCGCCGAAGGTGAGGTACGACAACCAGGTGCCGAGCACGGGGACGGACAGGAAGATCGAGTAGAAGATCCGCAGGCCCGTGCCCGAGAGCTGGTCGTCGGGGAGCGAGTAGCCGGCGAAGCCGTTGAGCATGCCCAGCAGCAGCAGCGTCACCCCGATGATCCAGTTCAGCTCCCGCGGGCGGCGGAAGGCGCCGGTGAAGAACACCCGGCCCAGGTGGACGACCATGGCGGCCAGGAAGACGAGGGCCGCCCAGTGGTGCATCTGGCGCATGACCATCCCGGCCTGCACCTCGAAGCTGATGTGCAGGGTGGACTCGTAGGCGGCCGACATCTCCACGCCCTTCAGGGGCGCGTACGACCCGTCGTAGACGACCTCCTTCAGGCTCGGTTCGAAGAAGAACGACAGGTACACGCCGGTGATGAGCAGGACCAGGAACGAGTAGAGGGCGATCTCGCCCAGCATGAAGGACCAGTGGTCGGGGAAGACCTTGTTCAGCGCCGTCTTCACGAACCCCGACGTGCCGAGCCGGGAGTCGAACCAGGCGTTGAGGCGGCGGATCACTGGTGCACCATCCCTTCGGCATGCCGCACCAGCGCGCTCGCGATGGACCGGCCTCCCGGGCCACTCACGGGCGCTCCCAGAAGCCGGGGCCGATGGCCTCGTGGTAGTCGCTCTGGGCCCGGAGGAAGCCGTCGTCGTCGATGTCCAGCGGGAGCTGGGGGAGCGACCGGGTGGCGGGACCGAAGACGGGGCGGGCGCCGTCCATCACATCGAACAGCGACTGGTGGCACGGGCACAGGAGCTGCCGCGTGGCCACCTGGTAGAGGCCCACCGGGCAGCCGGCGTGCGTGCAGACCTTGGAGTAGGCGACGTAGCCCTGGGGCGCCCACCCCTCCCGGCCCTCCCGGGTGACCAGGTCCTCGTCCACGGCCCGGATGAGCAGCGTCTGGGCGTCCGCCGCGCCCACGTGGCCCTCGGGGAACACGGTGACCACGCTGCCCACGTCCAGCTCGGTGGCCCGCACGGGCCGGCCCTCCTCGTTGACCAGCAGCGAGCCCTTCCGCCACGCCGTCTCGAACAAGCTGCGGCCCGGGTTCGGGCCCAGTGACCGGATCGGGAACAGGGCGGCCAGGCCCAGGGCACCCATGGCCCCGAAGAGGCACTTCAGCAGGAACGGCCGCCGCCCCATGGCGTCCATCGTGTCCTCGTCCGGGTCGGGCACGGCGGGGACGCCGCCCGGCCCCGGCTCGTCCACCTCGCCCGCCTGGACCAGGCGGGAGACGGGTTCGGACGGCGCGTCGTCGGCCCCCAGCTCGTGTCGCTCCTGGACGAAGGGGCCGGCGGGGAGCAGGTGCTTCCCCCAGGCGGCGAGGGCCCAGCCGAGGCTGCCCAACGACACCCCGAGGAGGGCGCCCTCCACCTGGGGCTGGCCGCCGACGGCGAAGGTGAAGGCGAGGGCGAGGGCGGTGACGGCGCTGACCCCGAGGGCGATGCCGATGGACCGCTCGGTGCGGCGCTCGTCGCGGCTCGCCTCGCTCACTCCCGCTCCCCGATCCACCACGCCGCCACCAGGAGGACGCCCAGCCCCACCAGCCACCCGACGAAGCCCTCCGGGATGGGGCCCGCGTGGCCCAGCCCGATGCCCCCCGGGTCCTCGGGGCTGTCCAGCTCCCGGACGTACTTCACGATGGCGGAGACCTGCTCGTCGTCGAACGTCTCGGGCCCGAAGCTGGGCATGGCGCCCGGGCCGATGCGGATGGCCTCGGCGACCTGGAGGGGGGTGGCGGGCCCCAGCCGCGGAGCGTGGCGCGTCCGGGCCAGGGCGCCCCCGATGCCCACGGCGCCGTGGCACGCCGCGCAGTTGCTGCGGTACAGCTGGCCGCCCTCGACGATGTCGGCCGCGGCCAGGTCGATCTCGGGGATCTCGGGGCCCGACTCGTCGAGCGACGTCACGTAGGCGATGAGCGCGTTGATCTGGGGCCGGTCGTACGACGGCGGCTTGCGCACCGCGATCTCGGTGTTGCGCTCCAGCGGCATGCGCCCGGTCGACACCCAGAAGTCCACGGCGGCGGCGCCGACGCCCTGGAGGTTGGGGCCCAACGGCGTCCCCTGCGCCTCGATGCCGTGGCAGCTGGCGCACCCCGTCTCGAACAGCCGGCGACCGAGCTCGACCTCGCCCGTCTCGATGGTGCGCGCGGCCGGACCGGCCGAGGCGGGGGCCAGGGCCACCACGGCCAGGGAGACCAGGGCGGCGCCCACCACCCAGACTGCCGCCGCCGGTCGGGCCGCCATCTAGTCCCCTGACCAGAAACGTCCGCCGCGTGCGCAGCGACCAGGTCCGTGGCCGCACTCGCCGCCGCAGGCGGCCTCTGCGGCTGCGGACACCCGGGGAGGACAGGGCGGAGGCGGCGCGAGCTCCGCTCGCCCGCCGGAGCACGATCCAACTCGACCGAATGGAGTGAGCGCAGCGAACGAACGAGGTCGAAGCACTAGCGGGCGAGGAACACGGTGGCGAAGACGGCGATCCACACCACGTCGACGAAGTGCCAGTAGTACCCGACCACCTGCACGGCGGGCTCGACGCCGGGGTCGGGCGTGGTGCCCGCCATCCGGGCCAGCAGGCCACCCATGGCGAGGACGCCGCCGAACACGTGGATCCCGTGGAACCCGGTGAGCAGGTAGAAGATCGAGCCGTAGGCGTGGGTGGACGGCGAGAACTCGAGCGACATCCACTCGCTGGCCTGGTTGGCCAGGAAGACCAGCGCCAGCACGGCGGTGACGACGATCCAGCGCCTGGCCCTGGCCCGGTCGTTCCCGCGTTCGAGGGCCCAGACGGCCGCCTGCATGGTGGCGCTCGATGCCAGCAGGACGACGGTGAACAGCGCACCCCGCCCCACGGCCAGCTCGACGCCCTCGGGCGGCCACTCCTCGGCGGCGGACCGGAGGGTGAACCAGGCGGCGAACAGCCCGCTGAAGAACATCAGCTCGGAGGCGAGCCAGACCATCGTGCCCACCGCCAGCATCGACGGTCTCGCCGCCGCCTGGTGCCGGGCCCTCTCGGCTTGCGCCACCCGCCAACCCTAACCTGGCGGCCATGGCCGCAGCGCTGGTCCTGGCGGCCGCCTTGACCGCCTACCTGTGGGCCGCCCGCCGGGCGCGGCGGCCGTGGCCGGCGGCGCGCACGGCGGCGATGGCCGCCGGCGCCCTGGTCGTCCTCGGCTCACTGCTGCTCGACGGCGAGGGCCGCTTCACCACCCATGCCACCCAGCACCTCATGCTCGGCATGGTCGCTCCTGCGCTGTTCGCCCTCGCCGCCCCGGTGACCCTCGCCCTCCAGGCCGGAGGGCCCCGGGCCCGCCGGCGGCTGCGCCGCGTCCTGCACAGCCGGGCTGCCGCCGTGGCCGCCCACCCCCTCACCGGGTGGAGCGTGTTCGGCGGGTCGATGCTGGCCCTCTACCTCACGCCCCTGTACCGCCTGTCGCTCGACCACGAGTGGCTCCACGAGGCGCTGCACCTCCACTTCCTGACCGCCGGCGCCCTGTTCTTCTGGCCCATCGTGGGCGTCGACCCGGTGCCCCGCCGCCTGCCCCACGGCGGGCGCCTGCTCGCCGTCTTCCTCGTCGTCCCCTTCCACGCCGTGCTGGGCATGGCCCTGCTGGCGGCCCGTGAGCCCATCGCCCCCCGGCACACGCTGGCCGACCACCGGGCCGGCGCCGGCCTGCTGTGGATCGCCGGCGACCTGCTGGGGCTGGTCGCCGCCCTCGTCGTCGCCGCCCAGTGGATGGCCGCCGAGGACCGCCAGGCGGCGAGGGAGGACCGCCGCTCCGAGGGCCCCGTCGTCCCCGCGGTGGACGACGGGGGGTAGCCGAAGCCGGTCCGGTCACGAACCTTCACACCACGTTCGCAGCGGCGAACGAATGAGGTCGGCGCCCTACTTGCAGGCCGGGCAGCGGCCGACCAGCTCGATGCGGTGGTCGGTGATCTCGAACCCCGACTCCCGGGCGGCCAGGCGGGCGGCGGCTTCGAGGGCGTCCTCGAGGGCCGGCGACGCCCGGACGTCGGCCACCGTCTTGCACGTCTGGCAGACGAGGTGGTGGTGATGGTGCCCGCTGAGGTCCTCGCTGAGCTCGAAGCGGCCGAGGTCGTCGGCGCCGACCAGCCGGCGGGCGACGCCCGCCTCGCACAGCACGGTGACGTTGCGGTACGCCGAGCTCACCGGGGCGCCCCCCGCCACGATCTCCGAGACCGTGAGCGGGCGCCCGGCGGCGCGCAGCAGGTCGACCAGCGCCCGGCGCCTGGCCGTGTACCGCTGGTCGAGGGAGGCCAGGCGCGAGGCGGCCGCCTCGTGGAGGGGGTCGCCGCCGCGATCGCGGCTGCGGCCGGAGGCGCGCCCGTTGCCCCGGGCCCCGGGGCCGGCGTGCGGCGGAACGGGCACGGCCGCCATCCTACGGGCCTCCTCGATGCGACTCCGACGCGCTCCACGGGGTGGCCGGCCGCCGGCGGCCGCCCCCGAGGGCACACGCCACGAAGGCAGCGGCCGCCACCAGGACGATGGTGCCGCCCGGGGCCAGCGCCCACTGCCGCGCCAGGACGAGGCCGGCCAGCGCGCTGCCCGCCCCGATGCCGCTGGCCCACAGCAGGGTCCCCCGGAACGACGACGCCACCCGCTGCGCCGCCCCCACCGGCAGGGCCATCAGGGCGGCCACCAGGAGGACGCCCACGATGCGCATGCCCGCCACGACGGTGACGGCGGCGAGGGCGGCCAGGGTGAGGTTCAGGCGGTCGACGGGCAGGCCGGCCACACGGGCCGCCTCCTCGTCGAGTACGACGCTGAACAACGCCCGCCACCCCACGGCCACGCCGGCGATGATCACGGCACCGAGCACGGCGATCACCACCGTGTCGCCCCGGCTCACCGTGAGGATGGACCCGAACAGGTAGACGAGGGTCCCGGCGTCGAAGGAGCCGGCCAGGCCGGCCAGCACCACCCCGCCGGCGATGCCCGAGTAGAAGAACAGGGCGAGGGCGAGGTCGCCGCTGGCCCGTCCCCGCGACCGCAGCCACTCGATGGCGCACGCCCCACCCACCGCACAGGCGAGCGCCGTCCACACGGGCCACACGCCCGCCAGCAGGCCGGCCGACACGCCGGCGAAGGCCACGTGGCCGATGCCGTCGCCCATCAGGGCCAGGCGCTTCTGCACCAGGAACGTCCCGATGAGGGGCGCCGAGGCGCCGACCACGATGCCGGCCAGCAGGGCCAGCTGCATGTACTCGCGCTCGAACGGCCACGGCAGGGGCAGCGGGAGCACCGGGGCTCAGCCTACGGACGGGCGCGGCACCGTCACGGGCACCCGAGCGCCCGGCGCAGCGCCTCGAGGTTGCGGCGCATCACCGTGGCGTAGTCGGCACCGGCGTCGGCGTCGTCCTCCGACAGGCCCTCGATGGGGTCGAGCACGGCCGTGCCGACGCCCGCCTCCCGAGCCAGCGTCTCGGCCACGGCGGGGCTGACCAGGGCCTCGTAGAACACGGTGGTCACGCCCCGCCGGCGGATGAGGTCGGTGAGGTCGGAGAGCCGGTCGGCGTCCGGCTCCGCCTCGGGCGACAGCCCGGTGATCGCCACCTGTTCGAGGTCGTAGCGGCGGGCGAGGTACGAGAAGGCGGCGTGGCTGGTGACCATGTCCCGGCGCTCGCAGGTGGCCAGCCCCCGGCGCAGGTCCTCGTCCAGCGAGGCCAGCTCGTCGCGGTAGTCGTCGGCATTCGCCTCGAACTCGGCGCGCGCCGACGGCTCCGCCGCCGCCAGGGCGGCCTCGATGGCGCCCACCGCCTCCGCCAGCAGCGTGGGGTCGAGCCAGAAGTGCGGGTCGACGTCGCCGCCGTCGCCCTCCGTGAGGTCCAACGCGGCCAGCAGGTCGACCGTCCCCCCGGCCCTCCGCCCGGCCACCTCCTCCACCGCCGGCTGGAAACCACCGCCCAGGTAGAGCACCACGTCGGCGTCCTCGACGGCGTCCACCTGGTCGGGCGTGAGCTCCAGGTCGTGGGGCTCGGTGCCGGCCGGGGTGAGGTTGGCGACGTCGACGTCGTGGCCGCCCACCCGCTCGGCCGCCTCGGCCAGCGGGTAGAAGCTGGCCACCACCGTCAGGGTCTGCTCGTCGCCGCTCCCGTCGTCGCAGGCGGCCAGGCCGGCGACGACCACCGTGAGCCACAGCAGGAATCGTCGCACGCCGCTGGTCTCCCTTCCCGGAACCAAGAACGATTCTCGTTCGGATCGGCGACGCCGGCAAGCGGACGCGTCGGCGCCGGGTTGGTCAGGCGGGGCCGGAGTCGACGGGGCGGCCCTCGGCCGCCCACGCCTTGGTGCCGCCGGTGACGTTCACCGTGTCCCAGCCCGCCTTGTTCAGGGCGTCCACCGCCGCCGCGCTGCGGGCGCCGGTGGCGCAGATCACGTAGACCCGCCGGTCGCTCGGCACCTCGGCGCTGCGGGCGCCCAGCTCGGGGAGGGGGATGAGGACGGCGCCGGGGACGCGGACCTCGGCGTACTCGTCGGGCATCCGCACGTCCACCAGCGGGGCGCCGTCGGCCAGGGCGGCGGCCAGGCCGTCCGTGTCGATCTCGGGGACGGTCGGGGGCTGGCGGGGGAACACGCCCGACAGCCTACGCGGCCGCCCCGGGGCGGCCGAGGCCTACCAGCCGACGGCGTCGGCCAGCGACGGGTGGAGGACGCGTTCGTTGGTGGCGAGGGCGGCCTGGTAGGCGGCCGCGTCGACCAGGACCCGCGTCGAGGCGCGGGCCGGATCGCTGCTCATCACCGACCGCAGCTGGCCCAGGGCCTCGTTGAGGAGCCCCCGGTTCACCGCCGCCAGCGCGACGATCTGCCCGGCCAGGCGCTCGAGCGCACTGAGGTGGCGCTCGATCACCGAGGGCCACGGCGAAGGCGCGGCGCCCCCGATCTTGCGCAGCGACGCGTCCTCGCACAGTCCCATCGACGACGCCGCCACGGCCGTCGCCAGGGCCCGGGTCAGCTCCATCTGGCCCACCTGGTCGAGGACGAACTCGACCTCGCGGCTGGCGTGGCCGACCCACCGGCTCTGGCCGTCGGCCAGGAGCAGGCGCTGCTCCTCCAACTTGAACAGGACCAGCTCCAGCTGCTCCCGCTCCCGCCACAGGACCTCGGAGAGCTCCCTCAGCGCTTCGCCGGGTGCGGTTTCCACGGTCGTCTGAATCGGCCGAAACGGCTCGGCTGTGAGGCGTTCATCCGAGAAGTCCGAGGGCGACGGCGCGGGCCATCGCCTCCTGCCGGCCGGTCACGCCGAGCTTGACGTAGATGTGGGCGAGATGGGACTTCACCGTGGCCGGCGTGACGAAGAGGGCGTCGGCGATCTCCCGGTTCGAGCGCCCCTCGGCCAGGCGGGCCAGGACCTCCAGCTCCTTCCTGGTGAGCGCCTCGCGGTGGCTCCCGGGCCGCTCGCCGCCGGCGGCGGGGTCGGCGGGGGCGATGACGCCCATGAGCAGCGACAGCAGGGCGGGAGCCACCACCCGCTCCCCCTTGGCGACGCGGGCGATGGCGTCGGACAGCTCGGCGGGCGCGGCCGACCGGGGCAGGAGGGCGTCGATCCCGACCGCCCGCAGGGCGCCCAGCTCCCCCCGGCCGATGTGGTCCACCAGCACGAGGACCCGGGGCGGGGGGCGGAGGGACTTGGCCCTCCGGGCCGCCTCGGCCAGCGACAGGTCCCGGCACGAGCCGAGGAGGACGTAGTGGGCCCGGCCGTCGGCGGCCCGGACCCCGTCCTCGGCCTTGGCGACCTCGGCCACCACGGCGATGCCCATGGCGCGCAGCACCTGGGCCACGCCCAGGCGGACGAGCGGCCACTCGTCGACCACCACTGCCGACGGACCCCCCGTCTGGTCCACCGCGCCACTCTACGGCACCGACCCTTGGGCGCTCGGCCGTGACTAGTCACATCGGGCCCGCCGCGTAGCCCGTTCGGAGGGTCGCGCCGCGTGGTGGATCAACCACTCGGCCGATGCGCGCAATGCCCTTTTTCGGCGACCTTTTCGTCCATGGCCACCTGCGTGCTCGACGAAGACCGGCGGAACCTCGAAGCGACGCTGGTCGGCAACAACCTCGCCCTGGTCGACTACGCCGTCAACCACCTGGCCAACCGGCTCCCCCGCCACGTGCCGAGGGACGAGCTGGTGTCGGCCGCCATGGCCGGGCTGGCCCAGGCCGCCCGTTCGTACGATCCCGACCGGGACACCGGCTTCGAGCACTACGCCTCGGCCCGCATCCGCGGCGCCCTCCTCGACGAGCTGCGCAGCCGCGACTGGGCCAGCCGCTCGGTGCGCACGAAGGCCCGCCGACTGGTGGCCGCCACCGACGAGCTGACCGCCCGCCTGGGCCGGGTCCCGACCACCGAGGAGCTGGCGGCCAAGCTCGGGATGGTCGAGAAGCAGGTGACCGCCCTCCACCACGACGTCCACCGCTCCGTCGTCTTGAACTACGACTCCATCGTCGCCGACAGCAACGTCGAGTGGGCGCTGCCGTCCGACGACCGCAGCCCCGACGTCGTGCTCCTCGAGCGGGAGCGCCGGGGCTACCTCCTCGACGCCGTCTCGGCCCTGCCCGATCGTCTCCGCCAGGTGGTCGTCGGCTACTTCTTCGAGGAGCGGTCGATGCAGCAGCTGGCCGAGCAGCTGGGCGTGAGCGCCTCGCGGATCTCCCAGATGCGCTCCAAGGCCATGTCCCTGCTGAAGGACGGAATCACCTCCCAGCTCGACCCCGAGACCATGCCCGAGTCGACGGACGGCCCCCGGGTCGCCCGCCGCAAGGCCGCCTACGTGGCCGCCGTGGCCGCCGCGACGAGGACACGCGACCGCTCGGCCGCCGCCGCCCGCATCCCCGCTCTGACCGCCTGAGCTTCCCGCCCCGACGCTCGGGGGCCACGAAGGGGCGCCATTCGCCCGGATCTGCCGCCGGAACGGACGGCGGTGGCGGTCGGAGAGCCATCAGGGACTGCCGGTGAGGACGTCGGGCAGGGGCCGGGCGTGGACGATGGTGAGCCGCTGGGTGGGCCGGGTGAGGCCGACGTAGAGGGCCCGCAGGCCCTGGGCCGCCTCGGCCACGAGCGCCGCCGGTTCCACGACCACGACCGAGTCGAACTCCAGCCCCTTGACCATGCCGACGGGGATGAGGGTGACGGGGTAGTCGAGCCCGTCGCGCTCGGCCGAGGCGAAGGCGACGCCGGCGGCACCCAGCGCCGCCTCCACCGGGTCCAGGAACGACGGCGGGACGATGATCGCCACCGTCCCGACGCCCGCCTGGAGCGACTCGGCGCGGGCCAGCTCGGCGGCGCGCCGGGCGACCGAGCCCGCCTCCACCGCCACCAAAGCCGGCGGGGTCCCCGTGGTCCGGGCCGACAGAGGCGGGCGCAGGCCTGGGGCGGTGGCGGCCAGCACCCTGGCGGCCAGGGCCATGACCTCCCCCGGGGTGCGGTAGTTGACGCTGAGCTCGACCAGGCGGACGGGGCGCTGGTCCGGCAGCCAGGCGGTCACGTCGTCCCAGCTGGTCGTGGCCCGGGGGCCGGTGGCCTGGGCGATGTCGCCGGCCACGGTCATCGAGCCGCCGAGCGAGCGCCGGGCGAGCATCCGCAGCTGGAGCGGCGTGAGGTCCTGGGCCTCGTCGACCACGATGTGGCCGTAGCAGCGGATCTCGCCGCCCCGCCTGGCGCCGGGCCGGCGGGGGCCGAGGAGGACGCGGGCCTCGTCGAGGAGGGGGAGGTCGGCCGCCGTCCAGGGGATGGCCTCGACCGAGGTGCTGCGCGGGCGGACCAGGGCGGCCTGCTCGTCGTCGGTGAGGATCCCCCGGGCGGCGAGGCGGACGAGGGCGGGCGCCCCGAACAGGTCGTGCAGCAGCTCCTCGGGGCTGAGCACCGGCCACATGCGGTCGAGGGCGGCAGAGACGGCCGGGTGCCCGCGCACCAGGTTCCACAGCTCCTGCTCGTCGGCGCCGCCCCGGCCGAGGTCGGTGCCCGCGTCCTCGTCCTCCTCGCCGTCGGGGTCGCGGCCGAGACCGGCCCGGCGGCGGCGCTCGGCGGCGGCGGTGTACTGCTGGTGGATGACCTTGGAGACGAGCGTCTCCACCTGCCGGCGGCGGGCGTTGTGCGTGCCCGGGCGGCGCCGCACCGCCGACACGATCCTCGCGCTGGCCGCCGCCGTGATGCGCAGGGAGAAGCCCTCGAAGCCCACGTCGACGTCGCGGCGGAGGGGGCGCTGGCGGTCGGCCACGGCCCGGGCGACGAACGCCACCATGCGGGGGTCCGACTTCACCGCCTCGGCCGCCGGCGGGTCCACCGCCCGCACCCGCACGTCGGGCACCAGCCCGGCGATGGTGGTGAGCACCACACCGCTCTCGCCGAGCGAGGGGAGGACCTGCTCGATGTAGCGGAGGAACAGCGGGTTGGGACCGACGACGAGGACGCCCTGGCGCTCCAGGGGGAACCGGAACGTGTACAGGAGGTAGGCGGCCCGGTGCAGGGCGACGGCCGTCTTGCCCGTGCCCGGCCCGCCCTGGACCACCAGCACGCCGGGCAGCGGCGCCCGGATGACCTCGTCCTGCTCCTTCTGGACGGTGGCGACGATGTCGCGCATGTGCCCCGAGCGGGCCCGCTCCAGGGCGGCCAGCAGGGTGGACGAAGCGGGGCGGACGGTGCCGTCCGAGGCCACCAGCGAACCCTCCAGCGGCGTGGCGCCGCCGTCGAGGAGGCCGAAGACCTCGTCCTCGATCCCGACCAGGCGGCGGCCCTCGGTGGCGAAGTGGCGCCGGCGGAGCAGGCCCATGGTGTCGACCCCGGTGGCCCGGTAGAACGGCTCGGCCACCGGTGCCCGCCAGTCGACCACCAGGGGCTCCTGGTCCTCGGCCGAGATGGCGAGGCGGCCGATGTGGAACGCCTCCCCGTCCTCCCGGTCGATGCGGCCGAAGACGAGCGACTCCCGGCCCACGTCCAGCTGCTCCAGGCGCGACAGGGTGGTCCGCACGATGACGTCCCGCTCGGCCAGCGACCCCGGCGTCCCGCCGCGCTGGCGCAGCACGGTCTCGAGCAGCTCGGCGGCCGACGCGCGGAGGGTCGCCACCCGGTCGTACGCGCGGTCGATGTGCGCCTGCTCGGCCTGCAGGTCGGGGTGTGAGGCCACTTCCTCCTCTCGAACCGAGGGACCTCGCCCCTGAAGGGGAACGTGTCAGTGTAGTGGCGGGCGGGCCGGCGGCGGCCGCCGCCGGACCGGCGGTAACGTCGGCCGGGATGGCCGTGCGCCCCGACGCCCCCTTCCTGCTGGCGTGCCGGAACCTGCCGGCGCCCCGCGTCCCGGTGTGGTTCATGCGCCAGGCCGGCCGCTCCCTGCCCGAGTACCGGGCCATCCGGGGGGTGGGCAGCATCCTCGACGTGATCCGCCGGCCCGACGTGGCCGCCGAGATCACCCTCCAGCCCGTCCGCCGCCACGGCGTGGACGCCGCCATCCTCTATTCCGACATCGTGGTCCCCGTGGCCGCCGTGGGCTTCGGCGTGGACGTGGTGCCGGGCGTGGGGCCGGTCGTGACCGAGCCGTTCCGCGGCAAGGAGGACCTGGCCCGGCTGCGCCCGCTGGAGCCGGACCAGGACGTGCCGTTCGTCGCCGAGACGGTCCGGCTGGTGACGGCCGAGCTGGGCGACGTCCCCCTCATCGGCTTCGCCGGCGCCCCCTTCACGGTGGCCAGCTACCTCATCGAGGGCGGCCCGTCCCGCACCTACGCCAGGACGAAGACCATGATGCACGGCGACCCGGCGACCTTCTCGGCCCTGCTCGACGCCCTGGCCGACCTCGCCCTCGCCTCCCTCCGGGCCCAGGTGGCGGCGGGCGCCTCCGCCGTCCAGGTGTTCGACAGCTGGGCCGGCACGCTGGCGCCCGACGACTACGAGGCCCTGGTGCTGCCCGCCACCCGCCGCATCTTCGAGGGGATGGCGGACCTGGGCGCCCCCCGCATCCACTTCGGCGTCGGCACCGGCGAGCTGCTCGGACTCATGGCCGCCGCCGGGCCCGACGTGGTGGGCGTGGACTGGCGGGTCCCGCTGGACGTGGCCCGGGGCCGGATCGGCGAGGGCCGCGCCGTGCAGGGCAACCTCGACCCCGCCGTGTGCCTGGCGTCGTGGGACGTGGTGGAGGGCCGGGCCCGCCACGTGCTGGCGCGGGGCGGCGGCCGGGGCCACGTGTTCAACCTCGGCCACGGCGTGCTGCCCGACACCGACCCGGACGTCCTGACCCGGTTGGTCGAGCTGGTCCACGGGTGGTCGCCGGGCCGCGATGGCTGAACAGGGGCGCCCGGTGGGCGTGCTCGTGATGGCCTACGGCACGCCGGCCACGCCCGACGACGTCGAGTCGTACTACACCCACATCCGCGGCGGCCGCCCTCCCACCCCCGAGCTGCTGGCCGACCTCCGGCGCCGCTACGACGCCATCGGGGGCATCTCCCCGCTGGCCGCCCGCACCCGGGCCCAGGTGGAGGGCGTGGGGGCCGCCCTGGGCGGGGCGTTCACCGTCGCCCTCGGGCAGAAGCACGCCGCGCCGTTCGTCGAGGACGGCGCCGCCGAGCTCGTGGCGGCGGGGGCGAGCGAGGTGGTCGGGCTGGTGCTGGCGCCCCACTACTCGGCGCTGAGCGTCGGGCAGTACCACCAACGGGCGGCGGCGGTCGTGTCGGCCGGCGGGGGGTCGTACCGGGGCATCGGGTCGTGGCACCGCCACCCCGTCCTGGTGGAGCTGCTGGCCGAACGGGTGGCCGAGGCGCGCTCCCGCCTGGGCGTCGCCGAGGGGACGGTGGTGGAGACGGTGTTCACCGCCCACTCCCTTCCCGAGCGGGCACGCGCCCTGGACGAGCCGTCGTACCCCGACCAGCTCCTGGGGACGGCCCGGGAGGTGGCCGAGGCGGGCCGCATCGACCGGTGGCGGGTGGCCTGGCAGAGCGCCGGCCGCACGGCCGAGCGGTGGATCGGGCCCGACATCCTCGAGGTGCTGCGGTCGCTGCCGGGCGAGGGGGTCGAGGCGGTGGTCGTGTGCCCGGCCGGCTTCACCTCCGATCACCTCGAGGTGCTGTTCGACGTGGACGTGGAGGCCCGCGGGGTCGCCGCCGAGGTCGGACTGGCCCTGGAGCGCACGGCGTCGTTCAACGACGACCCCCGGTTCGTCGCCCTGCTGGCGTCGCTCGTCGCCGACGAGCTGGCCCACCGGTGACCGGTCCCCCCGTCGCCGTCGTCGGCGGGGGGATCACCGGCCTGGCGGCGGCGTGGGAGCTCGTGCAGGCGGGGGCGCACGTCGCCCTCTACGAGGCCGGGCCCCGCCTGGGCGGCCGCATCCTCACCGCCGACGTCGCCGGCCGGCCCGTCGACCTGGGCCCCGACGCCGTCCTGGCCCGCGTCCCCCACGCCGTCGACCTGTGCCGGGAGCTGGGGCTGGGCGACGAGCTGGTCCACCCGGCGGCCGAGGGGGCGTCGGTCTGGTGGGGAGGCCGCCTGCGGCCCCTGCCCCCGGGCCTGGTGATGGGCGCCCCGCAGGGTGCGCGCGACCTGGTCGGCCTGGCCCGCTCGGGACTCCTGTCGCCCGCCGGGGCGGCGCGGGCGGCCCTCGACGTGGTCCGGCCGGCGACCCGGTGGGGGCCCGACCCGTCCGTCGGCGAGGTGGTGGCCGGCCGCCTGGGGCCCGAGGTGCACCGGCGGCTGGTGGACCCGCTGGTGGGCGGCATCCACGCCGGCCCGTCCGCCCTGTTGAGCGCCCGTTCGACGGCGTCGCAGCTGGCCGGCGCCGCCGAGTCGCGCAGCCTCGTCCTCGGCCTGCGGTCGGCCCGCCGCGGGCGTGCTCCCGAAGGCCGGACCGGCCCCGTCTTCGCCTCGCTGCGCGGTGGCCTGGGCCGCCTCGTCGAGCGACTGGAGGAGCGCCTCCGCGAGCGCGGCGCCGAGCTCCGCCCGGGGACGCCCGCCGAGTCGGTACCCGTGCCCGGAGCGGCCGCCACCGTGCTCGCCGTGCCGGCTGCCGCCGCGGCGCGACTCGTCGCCCCCCGCTCGCCCGACGCGGCGGCCGACCTGGCCGGCGTCGACTGCGCGTCGGTCGCCCTGGCCGTCCTCGTCTACCCGGCCGAGGCGGTCCCCCGGCCCCTGGAGGGCACGGGGTTCCTGGTCCCCGCCGGCGAGGGGCGCCTGGTCACGGCCTGCTCGTTCGGCTCGGCCAAGTGGCCCCACTGGGCGGCGCCCGGCGACGTGGTGCTGCGGGTCTCGGCCGGGCGCTGGGGCGACGAGCGGGCCCTCGACCTCGACGACGACCGCCTCGTCAGCCGCCTCGGCGACGAGCTGGGCCGGATGGTGGGGATCGCCGCCGACCCCATCACGGCCGTCGTGACCCGGTGGGAGCGGGCGTTCCCGCAGTACCGGCCGGGCCACGCCGATCGGGTGGCACGGGTGGAGCGGGCCCTCGCCCGCGACCTGCCCACCGTGTTCCCGGCCGGCGCCGCCTACCGGGGCGTGGGGATCGCGGCGTGCGTGGCCCAGGGCCGCGCCGCCGCCCGGCAGGCCCTGGCGTCCGCACTCGCCGGGTGACCGCCGGCGGCCGGCGGCGCCCAGGGCGGAATCGACGCCGCTTGCCTCTTCAATCCCGTCCCGCGGTGCCGAAAGAGTACGGGATGCTCATCGGATCCGGGCGCCACAGCCGCCGACGAGGCGAGCGCCGGCGGCGAGCCGAAGCGGCCGCCGACGCGGCGGCCACGCGCCTGTTCCCCCTCACCCTCGGCGGCTTCGACGACAGCTGGGCCGACGACGCCCCGCCTGGCGACGGCCCGGTCCCGTGGTGGTTGGACGTCGACGACGAGGACGTGGTCCTCGCCGTCGCCGTCCCCACCGCGGGGACGGCCCGCGGCGGCAGCACCGAGCAGGTCCCGCTCGACCGGTACTCGGCCGAGTTCGACCTGCCCTTCGTGGTCCCCACCTGGCCCCCCGACAAGGAGGTGGAGGCGGGCACGGCGAACCTGGCGGGGATGCCCGACGCCGACGGTCCGCCGCGCCCCGGCGGCGGGGACGCCGGCCGCGACTGGTCCGGCCCGCCGGTGGGAACGGACGAGACGGTGCGGGACGAGACGGTTCGGGACGAGACGGTGCGGGACGTCGATGACGAGCCGGTCGACCCGTGGGCGGCTGCCGAGGACGGGCGGGCGGCTTCCGGCGACGTGTGGGCGGGTGACGCCGGGCCGGCGGTCGAGGTCGGTCCTCGGCCGACCGCAGCGGCCGAGCCGGTGTTCGACGACGACCCGGAGGCGTCCCTCGCCGGCCCGCACGCCCCCGGGCCGGCGGGCGGCCCGCCGGTGGCGGACGGGGCCGACGGCGGGCGGCGCTACGTGTTCCTCGAGGCGGCCACCCGCTATGCCACCGACGACGAGACGTCGGGCAGCGACGGCGGTCCGGCCGCCCACGAGCCCGCCCCCTACGTCGACGTCGACGGGGAGGACGAGGACCACGAGGACGTCACCGCC
>DATLFN010000139.1 GCA_035540975.1 Acidimicrobiales bacterium | reverse complement strand
GTGGTGGTCGGGGTGGAGGTCGGTGGACGCTCCCCCCGCGTGACCGGCCCGGGGTGCCGGACCGTGGGGCTCACGGGCGGCCTGGTGCTCGGGGTGGTTGGCGTGCGCCGGCTCCACACCTCCAGCCTGACGCGTTCCGTTGCCGGCGTGCTGTGTGGTCCCGTGCGACATGTCGTCCTCCGTGTCCTTCTCGGTCGGCATGCCCAAATCATATACCCCCATGGGGTACCAAGTCAACCCCCACGGGGTATCTTGGCATCGGCGTGGCGGCACGGTCGTGGCGATGGAGGCCGCAGGCAAACCCACTGTCACAGCCTCGGTGTAAGATCGAACATGTGTTCGGTACCTCGGAGATGAACGAATTGCGGGGGGAGGTGAGCCGGTTCGCAGCCGGTTTCGACCCGGCGCTGATCTCCGCTGCCGATGCCGAGCGCATCGTGGTCGACGCCGCCGCGGCCGAGAACATGCTGGCGACGGTGAAGGCGCTGGCCGCCGCCCGGGTGGCCGAGACGGAGTTGTGGCGCCGCCGCGGTGATGCCAGCGCCGCCCACCACCTGGCCCGCACGTCGGGGACGAGCGTGGCGAAGGCGCGCCAGGCCCTGGAGGCAGCCGGCCGGCTCTCGACGTTGCCGGCGGTGGCCGCAGCCGCCCGCCGCGGCGAGCTGTCGCCGGCGCAGCTGGCGCCCATCACCGACGCCGCATCGAAGGCGCCCGCGGCCGAGCGCCGCCTCCTGGCCGCCGCGGGGTCCACGTCGCTGGGAGAGCTGTTGGACGCCTGCGCCCGCACGAAGGCAGCCGCCGATCCCGATCACGAGGCACGCCACCGTGCCATCCATGCCGGGCGGTTCCTCCGCCGGCGTCGCTGCCAGGACGGCGCAGGCGAGCTCCACTACCGCTCGACCCTCGAGGAGGTCGCCGAGATCTATGCGGTCGTCCGCGCCCACGCCGATCGTTGCTTCCGGGCCGCACGGGCGGACGGCCGGCGCGAGCCCTCCGAGGCCCATCTCGCCGACGGGCTCCTGGCGGCAACGCGCGCGGCGGTGATGAGGACGACTGCGGCCACCACGGCAGCACCCGAGCCACCGCCGCCATCGGAGGACTTCGCCGACACGGGCACCGAGAACGACCCGGTCGCCGGTGACCGGGCGATGCCGCCGTCCAGCGCCCCGCCGGTGCCCGCCAAGGTGGTGGTGAGGATCGACTGGGACACCCTGCTACGGGGATGGCCGATCGACGGCGAGGTCTGCGAGATCGCCGGGCTCGGCCCCGTGCCCGTGTCGGCGGTGAGGGCCATGATCGGATCGGGCAACGCCTTCCTCGCGGCGGTGGTCACCCGCGGCGTCGACGTGGTGAACGCGCCCACCTCGGTCGCAGCCCGACCGCCTACCAGCGCAGCGCGTTGCAGTGGCTCAGCCCGTCGTGCACGGTGCTCGGCTGCAACGCGACCGAGCACCTCGAGATCGACCACCGGGAGGACTGGGCGACGTCGAAGGTGACCCTGCTGTCGGCGCTCGATCCGATGTGTGACCACCACCACGACCTCAAGACCAGGGCGTCGTGGGCGCTCGTCCACGGCGCCGGGAAGCGCCCCATGGTCCCGCCCGCCGACCGCCGCCACCCCCGCCACGCCCATGCGGCGCGGGCGCCCGACGAGGAGGGCGCCGCATGAAGCGGCGGCTGAGCCCGGGTTCGCCAGTGCGCAGGCGCCCGCCTCTGGGGGGGCCGCCGTGCCGAGGCCATCCCCGGTCGACCACCCGGCCACCGCCGGCGCCCTCGTCAGGCGCCCTCGCAGGCGCCCGTCTGGCGGCGGCGCCCGTCCCGGAGGTGGCGCTCGTCGGGCGATCCACAGGGCCCCGACCCGTCGCAGGCGGCCGCCGGAAGCCGTGCGCCCGCCGGCGCCGGCGGCCACCGGCCAGCCGGTCTCGTCGTCTGCGGGCGGACCACGCCGGTGGCCGCGATGGCTCAAGAGACCGGGCGGCGGACCCAGGCGTCGGCGGCCTTGGTGAGGCGGTGAACGACGTCGGGGAGGTGGCCGGTGGCGACGTCGGCGATGGTGACCTCCTCGAGCACGGCCCGCAGGCTGGCCCGGGTGGCGACCCAGACGGCCCGGAGCGACTCCGCCGGGCCGGGGTAGTCGAGGTCCTCGAGCGGGCCGCCGCGGACGTCGGCGAGGGGCCCCTCCACGGTGCGGATGACGTCGGCGACGGTGATGGTGTCGGCCGGTACGGCCAGCCAGTAGCCGCCGACCGAGCCGCGCTGGCTGGCCACCATGCCGGCGCGGCGGAGGTCGGCCAGGATGTTCTCGAGGAAGTTGACGGGGACGCCCTGGCGGGCGGCGATCAGGTCGCCCTTGACGGGACCGGCCGATGCGGTCGCGGCGGCGGCCAGCTCGACCAGGGCGCGGACGGCGTAGTCGACACGGGCGGAGACGCGCACGGGGCGAGCGACCCGACCCTCTACCGGCGCCGCGGCATCCGCTCAGCCTGCCCGGCCGGCGGCGGAGCCACGGAGAGCCCGGTGTCCATGGCCCTCACGTGTACCTCGGCGCCGGGGGCGAGCGCCAGCCGGTCGGCCTCGCCCCGGGTGAGCTGCACCCACAGCTGCTCGCCGCCGGCCGGCAGGTCGACGCATAGCCTCGAGCCCGGCCGGACCAGGCGCACGACCGTGGCGGGCACCGTGGCGATGGACACGCCCGGCTGGCCGCGAGGCGCCGGCTGGCCCTCCGAACGAGATTGTTGTAAAACCTGATCGGAGTACTCGGATTTTGGCGTAGGCTTGACGTCACCGAGGGGTCCCACGGCGCGGGCGCCGCCGGACCGCCCGAAAGGAGGGCCGCCGCATGAGCCAGACGATCGACGTGGAGGTCGGACCGGGCGCCATCAGCCCCGCTGCCCTGGCCGACATCGAGAAGTTCGAGGCGCTGCTGGAGCAGTACCTGGCCGGGGAGATCGAGGAGGACCGCTTCCGCATCTTCCGCCTGAACAACGGCATCTACGGCCAGCGCCAGGGCGGTCACAACCAGATGATCCGGGTGAAGGTCCCCTACGGGTCGCTCCAGCCCGAGCAACTCGACATGCTGGCCCACATCGGCGAGGAGTACTCCCGGGGCTGGGGCCACATCACCACCCGCCAGAACATCCAGTTCCACTTCGTGCAGCTGGAGCGGGTCCCCGCCGTGATGCGGGACCTCGCCTCCGTCGGGCTCACGACCCGGGAGGCGTGCGGCGACACCGTCCGCAACGTCACCGGCTGCCACCTGGCCGGCGCCTGCCCGTACGAGGTGCTGGACATCTCGCCGTGGGCCGAGGCCACCTTCCGCCACTTCCTGCGCAACCCCTACGCCCAGCGCCTCCCCCGCAAGTTCAAGATCAACTTCTCGGGCTGCGTCACCGACTGCGGCCAGGCCATGTTCAACGACGTCGGGGTGATCGCCGTCAACCGCCCCAACCCCGACGGCACCGTCGAGGCCGGCTTCCGCGTCTTCTTCGCCGGGGGCCTCGGGGCCAACCCCCACCCGGCGGTGGCGCTGGAGGAGTTCACGCCGCGCGAGGAGCTCATCCCCACCATCGAGGCGGCCCTGCGAACGTTCGACCACTACGGCAACCGCGACAACAAGCTGCGGGCCCGCATGAAGTGGCTGCTGGACACCATGGGCGCCGACGAGCTGCGCAGGCGCATCCTCAAGGAGCGCCGCCTCCTCCTCGCGGCGACCACGTGGACCCGGGTGCCCGAGTACGTGCAGGAGCACGGCGACGCCCCGGCGGGCACGTCGGGGACGATGTCGCCGACCCCGATGGGGTGGGGCACCAACGTGGTGCTCCGCTCCCGGGACGCCTACGGCCGATGGGAGGACGCCAACGTCGTCCGGGGGAACGCCAAGGGCACCGTCTCGGCGTACGCCTACGCCCGCCTGGGCGACGTCACCTCGGACCAGTTCCGGGCCGTCGCCTCCATCCAGCGCGAGCTGGGGCTCGAGGTCCGGGTCACCAACCGCCAGAACTTCGTGTTCCGCGGTCTCAGCGAGGAGCAGCTGCGACCGCTGCACGACCGGTTGTCCGTGCTGGGCATGGCCGAGCCGGGCGCCGAGCTGGCCCGCGACGTGGTGAGCTGCCCGGGCGCCGACACCTGCAACCTGGCCGTCACCCAGTCGCGGGGCCTGGCCGACGCCATCGGCGCCGCCCTGGAGGAGGCCGGGCTGGCCGACGTGGGCGGCGTGCGCATCAACATCTCGGGCTGCACCAACTCGTGCGGCCAGCACCACGTGGCGGACATCGGCTTCGTGGGCCTGGAGCGCCGGGCCCACAAGCGGGCGGCACCGGGGTACCAGATGCTGCTGGGCGGCCACGTCGGCATGGAGGCGATCCAGTTCGGCCGCAAGGCCACCCGCCTCCCGGCCAAGAACGCGGGCGTCGCCACCGTGCGGGTCATCGGCCGGTTCGCCGCCGAGCGGGAGGCGGGCGAGTCGTTCACCACGTGGCTGGCCCGGGTGGGCGGCGCCGAGGCGATCGGCGCCGAGCTGGCCGAGCTCGACATCTTCCCGACGTTCGAGGAGGACCCCAGCTTCTACGTCGACTACGACGAGACGGGCCCGTACGTGGCCGAGGTGGGCGTCGGGGAGTGCGCCGGGTCGTGACCGCCGTCGACCGCGCCGCCGTCCCCGACCTGGCCGAGCTGGCCGAGGTCTCGGCCGGCCTGGAGACGCGCTCGGCCGGCGCCGCCGTGCGGTGGGCGTACGAGCGCTTCGGCGACGACCTGGTCCTCGCCGCCTCCTTCCAGGACGCCGTGCTGATCGACGTCGCCGTCGAGGTGGCGCCCCGCATCGAGGTGGTCTTCCTCGACACCCAGTACCACTTCGCCGAGACGCTGTGGTACGTCGAGGAGCTGCGCCGGCGCTACGACCTGAACCTGAGGGTGATCGAGCCCCTGGTCGAGCCCGACAACCGCTGGCGGACCGACGTGGAGGGCTGCTGCGGCGCCCGCAAGGTGGAGCCCCTGGCCCGGGCGCTGGCCGGCAGGGCGGCCTGGATCACCGGCCTGCGGCGGACCGACGCGCCCACGCGGGCCAACGCCCCCATCGTGTCGTGGGACGTGGCCCGCTCCATGGTGAAGGTGAACCCCCTGGCGCCGTGGACCGACGCCGACATGGCCGGCTACGTGGCCGACCACCAGCTCCCCGTGAACCCGCTCACCGAGCGGGGGTTCCCCTCGATCGGGTGCTGGCCGTGCACCCGCCCGGTGATGCCGGGCGAGGACCCCCGCTCGGGGCGGTGGTCCGGCAAGGGCAAGACCGAGTGCGGGCTCCATGCCTGACCCCACCGGAACGACGACTCGAGGCACTCGACGCACTCGACGCACCCGCCGCAGGAGGGCGGCCTCATGACGACGACGCCGATCGATCCCCTGTCCGTCCTCGACGACCTGGAGCTGCAGTTGGCCGCCGAGCGCACCCACCTCGACGCCCTGGAGGCGGAGGCGGTGTTCATCCTCCGCGAGGTGGCGGCCGAGTTCGACCGCCCCGTCCTGCTGTTCAGCGGCGGCAAGGACTCGGCCGTGCTGCTGCACCTGGCCGAGAAGGCGTTCGCGCCGGGGCCGCTCCCCTTCCCGGTGATGCACGTCGACACCGGTCACAACTTCCCCGAGGTCCTGGAGTTCCGGGACCGGCGCACGACGGGCAGGGGCCACCGCCTGGTCGTGGCCTCCGTGCAGGACACCATCGACCGCGGCCGCGCCTCCGACTCGGGCGGCGGCAGTCGCAACCGCATCCAGGCCGTCACCCTGCTCGACGCCATCGCCGAGCACGGCTTCGACGTGTGCCTGGGCGGTGGCCGCCGCGACGAGGAGAAGGCCCGGGCCAAGGAGCGGGTGTTCTCGTTCCGCAACCGCCGGGGCCAGTGGGACCCGTCCGGCCAGCGACCGGAGCTGTGGAACATCTTCAACGGCCGCGTGCACGAGGGCGAGCACATGCGGGCCTTCCCGATCTCCAACTGGACGGAGCTGGACGTGTGGGAGTACATCGCCCGGGAGGGCATCGAGCTGCCCTCGATGTACTACGCCCACCGCCGCCTGGTGGTCGAGCGCGACGGCATGCTGCTCGCCGTCTGCCCGCAGGTGCAGCCGGGCGAGGACGAGCCCATGTTCGAGGAGGCGGTCCGCTACCGCACGGTGGGCGACATGTCGTGCACCGGCGCCGTGCGCTCCACCGCGTCGTCCGTCGGGGCGATCCTGGAGGAGCTGGCGCTCAGCCGGGTCACCGAGCGGGGCGCCACCCGGGCCGACGACCGCTTCTCGGAGTCGGCCATGGAGGACCGCAAGAAGGAAGGGTACTTCTAGGCGTGAGCGCCGAGGATCCCACGGGGCGGGACGCGGGGTTGCTGCGCGTCGCCACCGCCGGGTCGGTGGACGACGGCAAGAGCACGCTCATCGGGCGACTGCTGTGGGACGCCAAGGCCCTGCTGGAGGACCAGGTGGCGGCCGTCACCACCGCCAGCCGGGCTCGGGGCCACGACGACGTCCACCTGGCCATGCTCACCGACGGCCTGAAGGCGGAGCGGGACCTGGGCATCACCATCGACGTGGCGTACCGCTACTTCGCCACTCCCCGCCGCCGCTTCGTGGTGTCCGACACCCCGGGCCACTTCGAGTACACCCGCAACATGGTCACCGGCGCCTCGAACGCCGACCTGGCCGTCATCCTGGTGGACGCCCGCAACGGCGTGCTGGAGCAGACCCGCCGCCACGCCGTCATCGCCTCGCTGCTGCACCTGCCCCACGTCGTCGTCGCCGTCAACAAGATGGACCTGGTCGACTGGGACGAGGCGGTGTTCGTGCGCATCTGCGAGGACCTCACCGCCTTCGTCAACCGCTTCGACGAGCCCAGCCTCACCTTCATCCCGATGTCCGCCAAGCTGGGCGACAACGTCGTGGAGCCGTCCTCCAACATGCCGTGGTACCAGGGCCCGCCCCTCCTGCGCTACCTGGAGGAGGTGCCCGCCACCGAGGAGACGGGCCCGGTGGGCGCCCGCCTCCCCGTGCAGTGGGTCATCGAGCCGGCCGGCGACGGGCGGGACCGCCCCGGGTTCGCCGGCCAGCTGGTGTCCGGCGTCCTCCGGGTCGGCGCCGGCGTCACCGTGCTGCCGTCGGGGGCCACGTCCACCGTGGTGTCGCTCGACGGGCTGAACGGCCCGGTGCCCGTGGCCACCGCCGGGGACGCCGTCACCGTGCGACTGGCCGACGACGTCGACGTGTCGCGCGGCGACCTGCTCTGCGCCCGGGGCGCCGAGGCCGAGGTGGCCGGCTCGCTGGACGCCCTGGTGTGCTGGATGAGCGAGGAGCCGCTCGCCGTGGGCTCCCGCTACCTGCTCAAGCACGCCAGCCGCTGGCACGAGGCCACCGTCTCGGCCCTGCACTACCGCCTGGACGTGGAGTCGCTGGGCCACGACGACGCCGCCAGCCTGGGCCCGAACGACATCGGCAGCCTGTCGCTGCGGCTGGCCGCCCCCATCGCCTTCGACCCCTACCGGGCCAACCGCACCACGGGCAGCTTCGTCCTGGTCGACGAGCGCACCAACGCGACCGTGGCCGCCGGCATGATCACGGGCGCCCCCGTCCCGGCGTAGGCTCCGGCGGCAGAATCGGGCGGATAGCGCCCCGATCTGCCGCCAGAACCCGCCCGTCCGCCGACGGCCCGCCGGCGCCCCCGTCCCCGCGTAGGCACCATCGTCAGCCGGCGGGGCGGCCCGTCTGCTCCCACAGCTCGACCGGGCCGCCCTGCCAGTTGGCGCCCACCACGTCGAGGTCGCCGTCCATGCCGATGTCGGCGACCCGGACGTTGTGCGAGCCGCCGCCCGACAGCGCCACGTAGCTCCACGCCCGCCCGCCGCCGTCGTTGCGGAAGATCCCGACCCGCCGGCGGGACGACTGCTGCATCTCGGCGAACACGACGTCGTCGTCCCCGTCGCCGTCCATGTCGGCGACCTCGAAGGTGTGCACGAAGTCCACGTCGTCGTCGATCCGGTGCTCGACCCACCCACCCGAGCGCGGGTCGGGCGGCGCCTCGTACCACGCCATGCGCCCCTCGCTCTCCGATCGGGCCAGCACCACGTCGAGGCGGCCGTCGCGGTCGAGGTCGGCGACGATGACGGCCACGAAGCCCTCGTCCCAGCCGGGCGCGAACGTGTGGCGCGTCCACGCGTGGCCGGCGGTCACATCGGCCGGGGCGGCCAGCCAGTAGCCGTTCTGCACGATGTCGAGGCGGCCGTCGCGGTCGAGGTCGCCGAGAGCGGTGCCCTCGCTCGACGGGGCGGCGGAAATGGTCACCGCCTGCCACGACCCCGGGTCGGACTGGCGGAACAGCGTGGTGGGGCCGGCGTGGCCGCGGGTGACGACGTCGAGCCGGCGGTCGCCGTCCACGTCGCCGACCTCGACGTCGTGGGCGGTTCCGGGCCGCCCGATCTCCACGGGCGTCCATCCTCCGCCGCCCCGGGCCGGGTTACGGTACCAGACGACGGTGCCCTCGTCGTAGTGCGGGGTCACCAGGTCGGTGTCGCCGTCGCCGTCCACGTCGGCCGCCTGCATGTCGGTGGTGAAGTTGTGGCCGGCGGCGATCTCGCTGCGGGCCCAGCCCGGGGCCCGGTACCAGACCAGTCGGGAATCGGTGCCCACGGCGATGTCGGGGAGGCCGTCGCCGTCGAGGTCGCCCACCGCCTTGTTGTCGAGCGACCCCGGCAGCGAGGCGTCCACGACGGTGGAGGCGAACGAGAAGCTGGACGGGCGGGGCGACCCGGCGCCCCGGTGGGCACCGGCGGGCGGAGCCGGACCGCGAGGTGCCGAGGCCGGGGCGGAGCCGTCCGGCGTGGGCTGCGCCGACGCCGTCGTCGTCGTGCCTCCCGCCCGCTCCGACGATCCCTCGCAGCCGACGGCCGCCAGCACGACGGCGGCGGCGACGGCGACCAGCGCCCGTCGGTACCACGGCGACCCGCAACCGCATCTGCGCCGCACCACCACCTCCTCGGCTGCGCCGCGCACCATCGTGGCCCAGGGCCCGCCCGGGTGGTGCGGCGGACGTGCCAGGCTGGGGGCATGCCGGGCGGTGAGGCTCAGCGGGTCCCCTTCAACGTGGTCGACGAGGTCGTGCACAACCTCGACACCGACACCGAGCCGTGGAGCATCCAGCTCGAGGTACGGGTCAAGGGCTCGCTCGACGAGGGATGCCTGCGCACGGCCCTGAGCGAGGCGTTCCTGCGCCACCCGATGGCGCGCGCCCGCAAGGCGCCCACCGGCCGGGCGGGCGAGAACCAGTACGAGTGGGAGATCCCGCCCGAGCCGGAGGTCGATCCCCTGCGAGTGGTCGACTGCCGGGACGACGACGCCCTCGGCGCCACCCGGGCCGACCTCCAGAGCCGGGGGGTGCCCCTCGCCGAGTCGCCACCGCTGCGGCTGCGGCTGGCGCGCAACGACGGCGGCGACGTCGTGATGGTCAACGCCAACCATGCCGCCATGGACGGGTTCGGCACGCTGCGCTTCGTCCAGTCGGTGGCACGGGCCTACGCCGGCGAGCCCGACCCGGTCCCCGACCTCGACCCGCTGGAGGCCCGCAACGTCACCATGCTGGTGGGGACCGGGGACCGGCGGGTGAAGCTGCGACGCCGGGCCCTGCTGGCCGAGAAGGCCCGCGACCTCGCCGTCCCGACGGCCCGCCTCGCCCGCGACGGGGGCCGCGACGGACCCGGCTACGGGCTCCACCACGTCCGGCTGTCGGCCGAGCGGACGCGGGCGCTCGTCGAGAACGACCTGCCCGGGACGGTGAACGACGTGCTACTCGCCGCCCTCCACCTGGCCGTCGAGGGCTGGAACGAGCAGCACGGCAGCCGGGCCGGGCGCATCAGCGTGATGGTCCCGGTCAACATGAGGCCGAAGGACTGGCACGACGAGGTGGTGGGCAACCTGCTCCTGCCCGTCCGGGTCACCACCACCAGGGCCGAGCGCTCGTCGCCCCTCGCCGCCCTGGAGGCCGTCGCCGAGCAGAGCCGGCGGATCAAGGAGGAGGGCGGCGGCGGGGCCCTCATCGAGGTGCTGTCCCGGTCGCCGTCGTTCCCCCTGCGGGTGAAGCAGGCCACGTCGCCCGTCCTGAGCCTCCTCACCCGCCGCCTGGCCGACACCGCCATGCTGTCCAACCTGGGCAGCCTGGACGAGCCGCCCGCGTTCGGGGCGGGGGCCGGGGAGACGGCCGAGATGTGGTTCTCCGGCCCGGCCCGGATGCCGCTCGGCGTGTCCGTCGGCGTCATCACCACGGCCGGCCGGCTCCACGCCGCCGTCCGCTACCGCCACCCCCAGTTCGGCGCCGACGCGGCCCGGCGCTTCACCGAGCGCTGGGTGGGCGCGCTGGACACCTACCTCGCCCTGTAGGGCGTCCCCTCGGCGGCGCAGGCGTGGAGCGGGCGGCCGGCGGGAACGAAGGCCCCATGGCCACGGTCGAGTCGCTGCGTCACGAGCTGGCGAAGGCCCGCCGCTTCGCCCGGCGCCTGAAGGACGAGGAACACGAGGACCCCGTCCCCCCGCCCCTGCCACCCGGCCGCGTCCTCCACGTGCCCGGGCGGGGGGAGATGTTCGTCCGCATGACGGAGGGCGAGGACGACGGGCCGCCCGTCGTCCTCCTCCACGGCTGGACGTTGAGCGCCGACCTCAACTGGTTCTCGGGAGGGTTCGAGGTGGCCGGCCGCCACGGCCCGGTGGTCGCGCCCGACCTGCGGGGGCACGGGCGGGGGCTGCGCAGCGACAAGCCCCTGACCCTGGAGGCCATGGCCGACGACGTGGCGGCCATGCTGGAACACGTCGGGATCGGTCCGGCCGTGCTGGTGGGCTACTCGATGGGCGGCTCGCTGGCCCTGCTGGCGTGGCGTCACCACCGCCCCGTGGTCGCCGGCATGGTGCTGGTCTCCACCGCCCTCCAGTGGCGCAACAGCCTGTGGGAGCGGGTGATCTGGAGCTCGATGGCGGCCGTCGAGTACGGGTTCCGGCTGGGCACCCCCGAGGGCGGCATGGCCGACCGGTACCTGCGCATGGCGGTCGAGCAGTCGCCCGGCCTGGAGCGGTACAAGTCCTGGGTCAAGGCCGAGATCCGCCGCGGCGACCCCAGCGACATCGCCGCCGCCGGCCGCGGTCTCAGCGCCTTCGACGCCCACGACTTCGCCCGCCAGGTGGACGTGCCCAGCGCCGTCGTCGTGACCGCGCACGACCGCCTGATCCGGGCCGAGCGACAGCGCCGGCTGGCCGAGGCGATCCCGGGCGCCCACGTCGTGGAGGTCGACGGGGGCCACAACGCCTGGCTGGTGAAACCCGACGAGTTCTCCTCCGCCCTGGACGAAGCCCTGGGCCATGTGGTGGCTTCGGGCGCCCCAGCCGTGGCAGTATGACGGGCGGACGGCGCCTCGCCGCCGCCGGCGCCGCCGGCCTCGCCGCCGCCTACGGCTGGACGGCCGCCCGGTACGCCAGGGAGCAGGCCGACGGCTTCTCCGCCCGCGGCGTGCCGCCGGCCGGGAGCCCCGAGTTCGGCCGCGTCCTGGAGAGCCTCACCATGACCCCGGTCCGGGAGGGGAACCGGGTGACCATCCTGCGCAACGGCGTCGAGACGTTCCCCTCCATGCTCGAGGCCATCGAGGCGGCCGAGCACACTGTCGACTTCTCCTCGTACATCTACTGGCCGGGCGAGATCACCGAGCGCTTCACCGAGGCGTTCGTCGAACGGGCCCGCTCGGGCGTCGAGGTGAGCGTCGTCCTCGACGGCTACGGGTCGGCCAGGCTCGACCGCGACACCGTGCGCCGGATGGAGGACGCCGGCGTCGACGTGCGGTTCTTCCGGCCCCCGCGGTGGCACTCGATCGGCGACGCCAACAACCGCATGCACCGCCGCCTGCTGGTGGTCGACGGCCGGGTCGGGTTCGCCGGCGGCGTGGGCATCGCCGACGTCTGGACGGGCGACGCCGAGGATCCCGAGCACTGGCGGGAGACCCACGCCCGCTTCGAGGGGCCCGTCGTCCGGGACGTCCTGGGAGGGTTCCTCGAGAGCTGGACCGACGCCAGTCGCGAGCTGAGGGCCGGCCGGCGCTTCCCGGAGCTGGAGCCGTTCGAGGGCGGCTGCCCGGTCCAGGTCACCCGCAGCTCGCCGCTCGGCGGGGACACGGCGGTCGCCCAGCTGTTCCTGCTGTCGCTGGCCGCGGCCCGCGAGCGGGTGTGGATGACCACCGCGTACTTCACCGCCGGCCGGCGCTTCCTCCGGGCGCTGTGCGACGCGTCGAACCGGGGCGTGGACGTGCGGATCCTGGTGAACGGGCGGGCCGTCGACAAGGAGGTCGTCCGCAAGACCGGCCAGCGCTCCTACGGGCCGCTCCTGGAAGCGGGGGTGCGGATCTTCGAGTACGACCGGACGATGCTGCACGCCAAGACCATGGTCGTCGACGAATCCTGGTCGACCCTCGGGTCCAGCAACTTCGACCACCGCTCGTTCGCCCTCGACGCCGAGCTGAACGTCGCCGTATACGACCGGACGGTGACCGAGGTGCTGGCCGACCACTTCCGAGAGGACGTCAAGGAGGCCCGCGAGCTCGACCTCGACGGGTGGCGGTCGCGGCCGTTGCGCAAGCGGGCCCTCGAAGCGGCCGGCGAGCTCGCCCGCCAGTCGTTCTGACCGCCGTCGGGGAGGGACCGCCATCGACGTCGCGATCGCCGGGAAGACGGGGTCGGGCAAGACCACGCTGGCCGCCCTGGTGGCCCTGGCGTGCGCGGCAGCGGGCCGGAAGGTGGTGGCCGTGGACACCGACGACCCCCCCAACCTCGGGCTCACCCTCGGGACGGGCGACGGGCGGCCGCCCGTGCCGCGGGCCCTGGCCCGGGGCCGCGGGGGTGGCGGCATCACGGTGGAACGCCTCCTGCACGGCTACGGCTCGCCGGCACCGGGCGGGGTGACGCTGCTGCACGCCCTGCGGGCCGACGAGGACGAGCCGGCGTGCGGGTGCGCCGGCCATTCGTCCGCCCGCAGCCTGCTGGCGGCGGCGCTGCACGAGATGTTCGACCTGGTGGTCCTCGACCTGGAGGCGGGCCTCGCCCACGTCCGGCGGGCCGAGGGCACGCTGGCCGCTGTCGACGCCCTACTGGTGGTCGTCGACCCCAGCCGCAAGTCCCAGGTGACCGCCGCCCGCACGGTGGAGCGGGCGGCGGCGGCGGGGGTGGCGCCGGTCGCCCTGGTGGGCAACCGGGCCGTCGACGGCGACGACGATGCCTTCGGCCGGGCGGCCGCCCGGCTCGGCGTGCCGCTCGCCGGGGTGGTGCCGTTCTCGGCGCCGCTGGCCGAGGCCGACCGCGCCGGGCGGGGCATCGAGCCGGTGCCCGAGGACGTGCGCACGGCGGTCGGGGCGGTGGTGGCGTGGCTCCTGCCTCCGCCGTGACGCGGCCGGCACCACGCGGGCGCCGACCGGTCTCACCTCGACGGCGCCCGGTGGCGGCGCGCCTCCGCCGCCACCGGACGAGCGGGCCGGCGACGCGACGAGCGGGCGGCTACGGCGTGCCGTTGGGCCGGCCGCAGAAGAGGTGCCCGAGGCGGATCAGGAGGCCGGGCTTGGCCGGCTTCTCGGCGGCCGGCGCCGCGAGAAGCGGGGCGGGCGCGGGGATGCCGCCGCCGCCCGGGTCGCCCCCGCCGCCCGGGTCGCCCCCGCCGTCGGCGACCATGGCGGCCGGGAACGTCGGCGGCGGCAGGAAGCTGGTCGGACGGTCGCCGTCTCGGGCGCCCTCCTCCTCGGCGAGGTCGTCGCTGACGTCGATGGCGTCGGACATGGTGGCCCCCTTTGTCGCCCGACCGGTCGCCGGAGCGTCCATTTATTGTCCCATCTATTTCGCCCGCTGCCACCCCCCGTTTCACCGCCGGCGTGACCGGCCGTGTGCCGGGTAGGAAGGGGGCGTGGCCGACCTCGAGTTCTTCTGGGACCCCGGCTGCCCGTGGGCGTGGATCACGTCCCGGTGGGTGGTCGGCGTCCAGGCCCAAAAGCCCCTCTCCGTCGACTGGCGCTTCATCGCCCTGCGGTTCGTGAACGCCCACCGGGACTACGAGGCCGACTTCCCGGCCGGGTACGAGCGGCGCCACGACCGGGGGCTGTCGCTGCTGCGGGTGGCGGCCGCCGTGCGCCGGGAGCTGGGCGGCGACGCCGTCGGGCCGCTCTACACGGCGTTCGGTCGCCGCATCCACGTGGACCGGGCCGCCGAGTCGCTCGACCAGCCGGACGGCATCGAGGCGGTGCTGGATGCCCTCGGCTACCCGGCGGTCCTGGCGGCGGCGGCCCGCTCTACCGAGCACGACGACTTGATCCGCTCCGAGACCGACGAGGCCCTCGACCGCTGCGGCGGCGACGTCGGCACGCCCGTCCTCAGCTTCGCCCCGCCCGACGGTCCCAGCTTCTTCGGCCCCGTGCTGAGCAAGGCACCCAAGGGGCACGAGGCCCTCGAGGTCTGGGACGCGGTCACCACGCTGGGCGCCAACCCGTACTTCAGCGAGCTGAAGCGGTCGGCCCGGGGCCGCCCGCAGCTCGACGAGTAGTCGTCCCGGCGCCGGGCCGGCGCGTCAGTGGCGGGGCAGCGGGGCGGTGGCGACGAGGCGGAGCTGGGCGACGTAGGCCTGGGCGAAGCGCCGGGCGGCCTCGGGGTCGAACAGCCGGCGGGGGTAGCGGAACGTGAGGTGCAGCCGACCGGCGACGACGGCGCCGCCCACCGAGAGGCCGTGCGGCATCCGGGACGGGACGGAGATCCACACCTCGGTGGTGTCGCCGGCCTCGGCGCCGAAGGAGGGCGGTTCGTCGAGGCGGCCGACGTAGGCGAGCACGCCGCTGTCCAGCAGGTGGTTGGCGGTAAGAGGCTGCAGCACGATCACCGACTGCCGCGCCCACAGCGGGAGCAGCGAGTGCCGGTCCAGGGCGTCGATGAGGGCCGTCCCGGTGCGGGTCCGGATGTTGCGGTGCGTCTGGTCGACCACCGCCTGCAGCGCGTCGGTGGGGCTCGACCGGTCCCTGGTGTCGGTGGAGATGCGGGCGGTCACCGAGAAGTTGCCGACGACCTCGGGCGGCCACGGCCGGGAACGGAGGTCGACGGGGACCAGCACCGAGATGCGACCGTCCTCCTCGCCATGGTCGGCGTTCCAGGCGGCCACGGCCAGGTGCAGGGCGGCGAGGAGGACGTCGTTGTCCAAGTCGCGGTCGCCCAGCGTCGCCAGGCTGGCGGGGTCGAGAGCGTCGATGCGGACGTGGTGGTAGGCGTGCCCCGGCTCGTCCACCGCCCCGTCGCGGTGCAGCAGCACGGGCCTGGCCAGGGCGTCGCGCAACCGTTCGAGGCCGCTGCGGTAGCGCAGGGCGAGGCTCTTGGGCTGGGCGGCGGTGGGGCGGATGGGCAGGTCCCGGGTGGCCAGGAAGTCCAGCACCGGAGTGCCCGACCGGCCGGCGTAGGCCCCCGCCACCGCCTCGAGCACCTGGAGGGCGCCGGCGGCGTCGGCGGCGGCGTGGTTGAGGTTGAGCATG
This sequence comes from Acidimicrobiales bacterium, assembly GCA_035540975.1. NCBI lineage: Bacteria > Bacillati > Actinomycetota > Acidimicrobiia > Acidimicrobiales > Acidimicrobiales bacterium. Next base: position 27,663 of record DATLFN010000139.1, on the reverse strand, counting down.
AGCACGTCGCCGTCGGGTGAATGGGCGAGGACGGCCCGGAGGGGCGCGCCACGGGTCAGCGGGACGGCGACGGCCTGGAGCTCCTCCCGGGCCGCCTCGAGGGCGGCACCGTCGGGGCAGTCCACGGTGGCGAGCGGGTCGCCGTCGCCCACCGCCTCGGCCAGGGCGGCGCCCATCCGGCCCTCGTCGAGGGTCCCCGCCACCCGGACCTCGGCGTGGAGGCTCCAGGGGCTCTCCTCCGGCTCGAGCAGCGGGATCCCCAGGCGGGTGGCCCGGTCGGCGTCGTCGCCGCCGTCGGTCTCCTCGGCCGGCACCCACTCGCAGTCGAGCTCGCAGCGGTGGTCGCCCTGGCGGCCGCGCACCAGGCGAGCCAGGTCGGTGGCCATGCCGGAGAGGTTGTGCAGGGCGACCCGGCCCAGGGCATAGCGGGACCGGCGCTCGGGCCGCAGGTCGAGGGGCGACACCCGGTCCACGTGGGCCAGGACGCGGTCGTCCTCGATCGTGATGTGGAGGCTGTTGCCCCGCACGTTCTCGCGGAACGACACGGCGCCGGGGTGGAAGATGCGCCCGAGGACCCGGTCGCGGTGGAAGCGCCTGCTCGTCTCCAGCTCGTGGAACAGCGTCGCCCGGTCGTCCAGGATGTGCTCCACGGGTGGGTCGCGCCGGCGGCGGGGCCGCCGGGAGAGCGACGCCTGGAGGGTGCGGTTCTCGCCCGGAGCCGGGCGGCGGTCGCCGCTCATCGCCGGTCCCCCAGGATGGATTCGCACACGCCCCGCAGCTCGACCACCTGATCGGCGCTGAGGCGGTCGAACACGTGCCGGCGGACGCTCTCCACGTGGCCCGGGGCGGCCGCTTCGAGCATGTGGAACCCGTGGTCGGTGAGGGTGGCCAGGGCGCCCCGGCGATCGTCGGGCGACGGCGTGCGCCGCACCCAGCCCGCCTCCTCCAGCCTGGCCACGGCGTGGGACAGCCGGCTGGGCGACGAGTCGCACACGGCGGCCAGCTCGGTCATGCGCATGGCCCGGCCGGGCGCCTCCGAGAGGGCGACGAGGACCACGTAGTAGGTATGGGGCATGCCGGCGTCGCGCTGGAGCTCACGGTCCAGCTCGCGGAACACGAGCCTGGTGGCGGCGAGGAACGCCCGCCACGCGCCCTGCTCCTCGTCGCTGAGCCAGCGGGGGTCGGCCATGGGTCATGCTAGCAGGAATGCTTGAACCCTCAATAACGTTGCACCGGTCGGTCCGCGCCCTAAGGAGCCACCCATGGCCATCACCCGACTCAACCACGCCGTGCTCTACGTGCGCGACGCCGAGCGCTCGGCCGCATTCTACGAGGACGCCCTGGGCTTCCGGCGGGTGATGAGCACGCCCGGAGCGGTCTTCCTCCAGGCGAGCGGCTCCACCAACGACCACGACCTCGGCCTGTTCTCGGTGGGCGAGGCGGCCGGGCCGTCCGAGGCGGGACGGCGGACGGTCGGCCTGTACCACCTGGCCTGGGAGGTCGACACGCTCGACGAGCTGGAGCGGGTCGCCGCCGTCCTGACCGGGCGGCGCGCCCTGGTGGGCGCCAGCGACCACGGGTCGACCAAGGCGATCTACGCCCGCGACCCCGACGGCATCGAGTTCGAGGTGTCGTGGCTCGTCCCCGCCGACCTGCTGGACGACGAGGCCACCACCGCCCGGTCCACCATCCGCCCCCTCGACCTCGAGCGCGAGAAGGCCCGGTACGGGGCCACGACGCGGGGCGGGATCGGCGTCTCGATCCCCTGATACCGGTTTGCCTCGCGATTGCGCGCCACCTGCCGGCGCGCGATCGCGATGTGAACCGACGCGGCGGTCAGAGCATCCGGCCGGTCCACACCAGGGCGGCGCCCAGGGCGGCGACGAGCAGGGCGACGGCGATGCCGACGAACGTGAGCCCCACCTCCCGATCCTCGGTGGTGTAGCCGACGCGGCTGCCGATGTCCTCGTACACGCCCTCCAGCTCCTCACCCGACGCCGCCTCGAAGAAGGCGCCCCCGGTGACCTCGGCCAGCGAGGTCATGGCGCCCACGTCGGCGGGGACGGGGATCACCCGGCCGCCGATGTCGACCGTCCCCTCGGGGGTGCCGAAGGCGATGGTGGTGACGGGCACGCCCTGTTCGACCGCCGCCTGGGCGGCCACCTCCACCGGCGTGCCCACCGTTGTCGCGCCGTCGGAGAGGAGGACGATGGCGGCCGTCTGCTCGCCCTCGGTCTCGCCCGCCCCGCCGGCGTTGGTGATGGCGTCCAGCGCGGTGTGGATGGCGTCGCCCGCCGCCGTGCCCGGGCCCGTGTAGAGGCCCTGGATCCCCGTCTCCACCAGCGTGTGGTCGGTGGTGGGCGGGGCGATCACCCGCGTGCTGCGGTCGAATGCCACCAGGCCCACCCGGAGGCGGTCGGGCAGGTCGTCGACGAACGACAGGGCGGCGTCGCGGGCGGCGTCGAGGCGGGTGGGCTCGACGTCGGTGGCCTGCATGGACGCCGACACGTCCACCACCAGCATCACCGTCGCCGCCTCCTTGGGCACCCGCACCTCCCGGACGGGCCGGGCCAGGCCGATCACCAGCCCGACCAGGGCCAGGGCCATGGCGGCGGCGGGCACGTGGCGGCGCCACCCCGGGCGCCTGGGCGCCACCGACGCCAGCAGCTCCAGGTTGGTGAACCGGACGGCGTACTGCCTGCGCCGCCGCTGGAGGACCACGTAGGCGGCGACCAGCCCGGCGACGACCAGGAGGAGCCAGAGGCGGCCGGCGGCGAGGAAGCTCACCGGCGTCGCCTCCGGGCGGCGACGAAGCGGACCACGTCCAGCACCCAGTCGCGGTCGGTGGACAGCACGAGGTGGGCGGCGCCCGCCCCCTTGACCGAGCGTGCCCGCGCCGCCAGCTGGGCGGCGGCCGCCTCGGCGAAGCGGGCCCGCAGCCGGGCGTCGGCCGTCTGGACCTCCAGGCGCCGGCCCGTCTCGGGGTCCACCAGGGTGAGCAGGCCCACGGGCGGCAGCTCGCGCTCGCGCGGGTCGCGCAGCTCGGCCACCACCACGTCGTGGCGGGCGGCGAGGGCGCGCAGCTCGCGCTCCCAGGGCCCCGGGTCGATGAGGTCGGAGACCACCACGACCAGGCTGCGGCGCCGGGCGGCCAGGCGGGCCCGGCGCAGGGCGGCGGCCAGCGAGGCGCTCCCCTCCACGGCCCGTTCCCGGCGCTCGAGGCGGGCCAACAGGCCGAACAGGGCGGCCCGGCCGCTGCGGGGCGGCACGATCTCGGGCTCGCCGGGTCCGAACACCAGGGCGCCGACCCGGTTGCCGTCGCGCGACGTGAGGAAACCGAAGGTGGCGGCGGCGGCGACCACCAGGTCCCGCTTCTCGCAGGCCGCCGTGCCGAAGTCGACGCTGGCGCTGCCGTCGACCACCAGCCACAGCTCCAGCTCCCGGTCGGCGACGGTGTTGCGCACGTGCGGGTACCCGGATCGGGCGGTGAGGTTCCAGTCCATGCGGCGCACGTCGTCGCCCGGCTCGTAGATGCGGCCGTCGTCGGGCTCGCTGCCGCCGCCGGGGACGAGGCCCTGGTGGTCGCCCTGGAGCAGGCCGTCGAGGCGGCGCATCACCAGCAGCTCGAGCTGGCGCAGCTTCGCCTCGTGCCGGGAGGCCTCGTGGCGGGGGACGGCGCCCTCGTACGGGGCGACGGCGTCGGTCACGACGCGGCCGCCGACACGGCGACCAGCTCGCCGTCCTGGCCGGGGGTGATGCGGGGCGCCACGATCGTGCGCACCACCCGCTCGACGACCTGCTCGGCGGTGACGCCGTCGGCCAGGGCCTCGTAGGACAGGAGCACCCGGTGGCGCAACACGTCGCGGGCCACGTCGTAGACGTCCTGGGGGAGGACGTAGGTGCGGCCCCGCAGCAGGGCGAGGGCCCGGCCGGCCGCCACCAGCCCGAGGGTGGCCCTTGGGCTGGCGCCGTGGGCGACGTGGGGCGCGATCTCGCCCAGCCCGTACTTGCGCGGCTCGCGGGTCGACAGGACGAGTCGGACGGCGTAGTCGACGACGGCGTCGTGCAGGAACACCTCGTCGGCCGCCTTCTGGAGCGCCAGCAGGCCCTCGGGGTCGAGCACGGCCACGGGCTCGGGGCGGTCCACGCTCATGCGGTGGACGATCTCCGCCTCCTCGCGGGCGGACGGGAAGTCCACCAGCACCTTCATGAGGAACCGGTCCCTCTGGGCCTCGGGGAGGGGGTAGACGCCCTCGCTCTCGATGGGGTTCTGGGTGGCGAGGACCAGGAACGGCTCGGGCACCTCGTAGGTGACGCCGCCGATCGACACCTGGTGCTCGGCCATCACCTCGAGCAGGGCCGACTGCACCTTGGCCGGGGCCCGGTTGATCTCGTCGGCCAGCACCACGTTGGCGAACACGGGGCCGAGCTCGACGTCGAACGCCTCCTGCGACGGGCGGTAGATGCGGGTGCCGACCAGGTCGGCGGGGACGAGGTCGGGCGTGAACTGGAGGCGGGCGAACTCACCCCCCATCACGGTGGCGAGCGTCTCGGCGGCCAGGGTCTTGGCCAGGCCCGGCGCCCCCTCGAGGAGGCAGTGGCCCCGGCCCAGCAGGCACACGAAGAGCCGCTCGATCATCCGGTCCTGGCCCACCACCACCCGCTTCACCTCGAAGAGGGCCTGCTCGAGGATCTCCCCGGGGGTGCGGCTGGGCGTCATGCGGTCTCTCCTTGGGGTGGGTGCGGGGCGTGCCGGGGGCGTCCGGCGCCCGGCTGCGGCCCCACCATGGTGGCCTGCCACGGCGCCGTTCGGTACCGACGATCCCCGCCGGTCCTGAGCAGAACGGTGCGAATCGGCTCAGAGGTTGCTGGGGACCGGCCGTCAGCCGGCGGGCTGGGTGCCCAGGGTCGCCTTGACGCCCACCTCGTCGTCCTCGCGGAGGACCCGGAGATCGATGTCGGCGCCCGGCTCCTTCGACTTGACGGCGCTGGACAGGGCCGCCGCCCCGTCGATGGCCCGGCCGTCGACGTGGGTGATGAGATCGCCGGCCCGCACACCGGCCGCGTCCGCCGGCGAGCCCGCCTCGACGCTCATCACGGTGGCGCCCCGGCTCCCGTCCTCGGGGTCGGAGGTGCTGACGCCGAGGTAGCCGACGCGTGCCGACGGGGCGTTGCCCCGGAGCCGCTCCATCACCGGCAGGGCCCGGTCGATGGCGATGGCGAAACCGATGTTCTCTGCCGCCGAGCCGCGGCCCGACGAGGCGACGGCGGTGTTGATGCCGATGACCTGCCCCAGGGCGTTGACGAGGGGGCCGCCGGAGTTGCCCGAGCTGATGGAGGCGTCGGTCTGGATGAGCCCGGTCATGGTCCCGTTGCTGGTGTCGAGCGAGCGGTCGAGGGCGGAGACGATGCCCCTGGTCACGGTGGGGCCGCCCCGCAGGGCGAGGGCGTTGCCGATGGCGACGACGTCGTCGCCCACCGCCACGTCGGCCGACGAGCCGAGGTCGGCGGTGGGGAGGCCCTGGGCGCCGGGGATGCGCAGCAGGGCGAGGTCGGCGGCCGGGTCGGTCCCGACGACGTCGGCCGTGCGGGCCCGGGACTCCCCCGCCAGGGTGACCCGCACGGTGCGGGCGCCGTCCACCACGTGGGCGTTGGTGAGGACCTCGCCGTCGGGGGTCAGGATGACGCCGGTGCCGGCGCCGGTGGCGCTGCGGAAGCCGTTGTCGACGTCCACCCGGATGGACACCACGGCGGGCTCCGCCTTGGCGACCACACCGGCCACGTCCAGCTTCTCGCCGTCGAGCACGATCGAGCGGCCGGCGCCGGCGGCGCCCACGACGGCCCTCGGCGAGGCGGCCTCGTCGCCGTCGAGGGCCATGGTGAGGGCCGACCCGGCGGCGGCGCCGGCCAGGGCGACGGCGAGGAGGGCGGCGCCGGTGCGGGCGCGGAGGGCCCGCGGCCGGTCCGGGGGCGGGGACAGGGGCATCCCCGGACCGGGCGCGGGTGGCGTGGAGCCGGCCACGGGCGGGCCGTCGTGCGGGTACGGCGGCGCCTCGGCGGGCGGCGGCTCCAGCGGGGGGAGGGCCTCCGGCGGCCCCGCCGGCCCGGGCGGCTCGTCGAGCGTGTCGATCCCCCAGCGGCCACGATCGGGCATTTCCATGCTCTCGAGGATGGGCCTCGTTCCTGGGAACCACCTGTGAACCACCTCAGGAGTTGGTGGGTCGCCCGGCCGGCGACGGCGACCGGCTCGGCGACCGCCCGGAGGGCTGCGCCGGTGTCGGCGGCCCGTAGGGTAGGGGCCGTGGCGACGGGAGGCGGGGCCGGTTGGTACTGGTGCGTCCGCCACGACCGGGTCGAGCAGGCGGGCGGCGCCTGCCGGGCCGACGACCGGATGGGCCCTTACCCCACCGAGGAGGCGGCGCGGAACTGGCAGGGCACGGTAGAGGCGCGCAACGCCGAGTGGGACGCCGAGGAGCGCGCCTGGAGCGGCGACGAGGCCTGAGCGGGTCGCCGACGCGGCGCCGTCAGCCGGCGCCCAGCCGACGGAGCAGGGCGGCGCGGATGGCGGGGCGGCTCCCGAAGACCAGCAGGAACGTGGCCTCCCGGGCCAGGCGCTGGGCGGAGGCGCCGAGGGTGACGGAGCTGCTCCCCTCGTGCACGACGAGGGCGGAGGCGGCCCGCACCGCCAGCTCGGAGGCGGCCGCCCGGGCGTCGGCGATCTCCTCGGGGCCGGCGGCGTCCAGGGCGGCCCGGCAGTGCGCCAGCTCCGGGCCCAGCCCGCTCGGCCCCATCAGCCGGCAGCACCGGCCCGCCACGCCCAGGGCCAGCGAACCGTTGGTCCGCAGCGACGCCGCCGGCCCGCCGGCCACCTCGGCACAGGGCTGCACCGCGATCAGGCGGTCCCGGGGGACGACCAGCCCGTCGAAGTCCGCCCGCACCGTGGCACTGGCGTCCACGGCGACCAGCCGCTGGCGCTCGACGGTGAGCCCACCGCCCTCGACGGCGTCCACCACGAGCCACGCCACCATGTCGTCCGGGGCGCGGGCGGCCACCAGGAGCACGTCGACGTGCCCCCAGCCCGTCACCCACGGCGACGAGCCCTGGAGGGCCCAGCCCTCGTCCCGGGGCGTCGCCCGCAGGCGCGCCGGGCCGGGCAGCAGCCCGGCCAGCGCCAGCCCGGCCCGCCGCTCGCCGCGGCACAGCGGGCCCAGCCACTCGTCGCGCAACTCGCCCGGGGCGGCGGACGCCAACATCCGCACCAGTCCGTGGTGCTGGACCCACACGAACGCCGTGGCCAGGCAGCCGCCGGCCAGCGCCTCGACCACCGCCCATCCCGACGCCCGGTCGAGGTCGAGCCCACCGGCCGGCACCGGGCCGGCCATGCCGTAGAGACCCGCCGCGGCCAGCGCGTCGAGCGAGGTGGTGGGGACGTCGCCGGCCGACTCGGTGTCGAGGGCCGACGGGAAGAGCACCTCGTCGGCGAAGCGGGAGGCGAAGGCGACGGCGTCGCCGCCCGTCTCGGGTCGCCGGTCCGACACAGGCGGCCACGCTAGGGGCTCGTGCCGTGCCGCCCTTGCACCGCCGGAATTCGCGGCGGACCGGGTAGCGTTGGGTCGTCTGTCGCCCACGTACCGAGGTCACTCCCACCCATGAACGCCGCGGCTGTCGAGGCCTGGACCTTCGACCCCGAGCCGTCCAGCACCCGGGCCGCCCGCCGCCTGGTGACGGACGCCCTGGAGGCCGCCGCCCTGGACGGCGCCGTCACGTCCGCCGCCCTGGTGGTGAGCGAGCTCGCCACCAACGCCGTGCTCCACGCCCGCACGCCGTTCGAGGTGCGGCTGCGCGTCGGCGCCGGCGCCGTGCGCATCGAGGTGCGGGACGGGAGCACCCGCCGGCCGACCGTGCGCAACTTCAGCGACGCGGCGAGCAGCGGGCGCGGCCTGCAGGTGGTGCAGCAGCTCTCCGAGGAATGGGGCGTGGAGGCCGACGCCGATGGGAGCGGGAAGACGGTGTGGGCGCTCGTCGCCGTGGACGACCCCGTCCTCCCCGCCTTCGACCTCTCGGCGGCGGAGTGGTGACGGCCATGGGTGACGGGTCGGGGGAGGTGCGGCTCATCGGCTTCCCCCTCGACCTCCACCAGCGGGCGACCGAGGCGTTCGAGGGGCTGCGGCGGGAGTTCCAACTGATCGCCTTGCGCAGCCCGGAGGCGGACGACGTCCCCGAGCGCCTGCTCCGCCTCGTCGACGCCCTGTCCGTCGAGTACGAGGGGCTGAGCGCCGAGATGGACGGCATCCGGGACGCGGCCGCCGCCCGCGGCGACGCCGAGGTCGAGCTGGTCTACCGGGTCCCGCACGACGTCGCCGGCGCCTGCATCGCCCTGAGTGAGATGGTCGACGAGGCCGACGAGTTCTGCCGGCGGGGCGACGTCCTGCTCAGCCTCGCCTCTCCTCCCGAGGCGGTGGCGTTCCGTCGCTGGTACCTGGGCGAGTTCGTCGCCCAGCTGGGGGGCGAGCCGCCCCTCCCCTGGGCCGACGCCGACCACGAGGCCCTGGCCCGCGAGCCGCGCCTGCGGGGGACGCCGGTCCCCTGACCACCGGTCCTCCCGGCTCCGCTCCCCTCGACGGACCGGCGCGGTGGGCCCCGTCGGCCCGGCGTCAGGGCCCGCCCCCGCCGAGGGGTGAGCCGGCCTCTCCCGCGCCGCCCCCTCCCGATGCGGCCTCCACGTGGGCGACGACGTCGGCCAGCAGCCGCTTCGCGCACAGGGTCGCCCGGCGCGTGCCCTCGTCGCCGAGGGCGGCGATCTCCGGGCCCAGGGACTCGGCGTGCTCCCAGAGCAGCATCACCTGGTCGAGCTCCCCGGCCTCGCCGTAGCGGACCACCAGGTCGATGGCAGCCTCGGCGGCGCCGATGCCGAGGATGTCGGCCCGCAGGCCGCTGCGGTCCAGGAGGGCGTGCTCGGCCGCCCGCCGCTGGTCCTGCCCGGACAGGGCGTCGTCGACCCCGAGCGCCCGGTAGCACAATGCCAGCCAATCGCTGCCGTCCACCGCCGGGCGCCTCCTGTTCGACCATCCGCACGGCGGCCGCCGGACGCGCCGATCTCCCCATTGTGTCGGCTCCGGACCGGACGCCGCGGTATCGCCTCGATCCGGCTCCCGGCGCCGGTTGTGAAGGGGTGGGCCCGCCGGCGGCTACCCTTGAGTGCGAGGGCACCACGCGGGTGCTCTCGATCACGAGAAGAGATCCAGTTGTCGATTATCGGAACAGTCAAGTTCTTCAACGCCGAGAAGGGCTTCGGCTTCATTTCCCGCGACGGGGGCGACGACGTCTTCGTCCATTACTCGAACATCCAGGGCGGCGGCTACAAGTCCCTCGAGGACGGCCAGCGCGTCGAGTTCGACGTCGCCCCCGGGCGGAAGGGCGAGGAAGCGCAGAACGTCCGGGCCATCTAGGTCTAGGAGCGTCCCAAGGTCTTCGGATCGCCGAGGAGCCGCCGGCCGAGCCGGCGGCTCCGTCGCGTCCGGGGCCGGGGCGGAGCGACGCCTACGAGGCCGGCGCCTACGGCGCGACCCGCCTCGGGTGGCGAGCCGGCGTCCGTCGCTCGTCGATCGACACCGCCCCCATGGCGCGCACGTCGTCGTTGATCACGTGACCACGACCGAAGGCACGCTCGAGCTTGCGCCGCGCCGACTGCGCGTCGCTGGCCTCACCCGGAGCTGGGTCGCCACCGTGAACTCGAAGGTCACCCTCGACTTCAGCACCGTCCGCAGGTGGCGGAGGAGGAACTGGGACTCGTCGTCGTCGGCGCCCTTGGCCCGGCGACGCAGGGCCGGGGCCACCAGCTCGAGGGCCGAGCGGCCCGCCGGCGTCACGGAGAAGACCTTCCGGGCCGGGCCGGCGCTGGAGGTGTCCCACCTCCCCTCGACGAAGCCCACCTCCTCCAGCCAGTGGAGGCTGCGATAGACCCGGCCGAAGCTGTCGACCACCGGCTTCACCCGCTCGGCCAGGCCGTAGCCGTGGTCGCGGCGTTCCTCGAGCATGACGAGCATGAGGGCGGCCGTGTGCCGGCGCGGCGAGGCGAGGTCGGCTTCGGGCGGGTGGCCCCGGGGCCCGTGGCTGGCCGTCTCGGCGTCTTCGGGCACTCGTGGTGTCGCTTCTGCCGCGCGCTGGACGGCCATCGGAGCACCAGGGGCGTCTGGGTCTCCACCCCTGTCGAAGGCGACGGTACAACCCGGCCCCCGGGGCCGGGTCAAGGCGATTTGCCCGGCGCGCTCCTGCGTCGCGCGCCTACCCCACCTTCTTGCCGTACATCTCCAGGAGGGGGTCGGCGATGATCTCGACGCGCGCGCCGTCGGGGTCGCGGAAGTACACCGACGTGCCGCTCTCCTCCTGGTAGGGCACGCCCGCCTCCTTCAGCCGGCCCCGGGCCGCCTCCCACTGGTCGGGCTCCATCGAGATGGCCAGGTGGTGGAGGCCGCCCAGCACCTCGGCATAGGGCCCGAGGTCGAGGTTCGGGAAGTCGAAGAAGGCGAGCAGGTTCCCGTTGCCGATGTCGAAGAAGAAGTGGTTGGAGCCCTTGTAGTCGCGGTTCTCGAAGATGTCGGTGAGCGGGAAGCCGAGGATCTCGGAGTAGAAGCGCACGGTGCGCTCCACGTCCCCCGACAGCAGGGCGACATGGTGGACGCCCCGGGCCGAGCTGGCCGGCCGCTCCCCGGCTGGGCGCATCCACGCCTCGGCGATGCGCCGGCGCTCGGCATCGATCCTCTCCAGGTCGATCGTTCCGTCGGTCACGTTCCTTCCTTTCCTCTGCCGGTCCCGGGCCGCGGGCCGTCGCCCGCCTCGGCTTCGACCACCACGGCGATCCCCTGGCCGACCCCGGTGCACAAGGTGGCGAGCCCGTGGCCGCCGCCCCGCCGCCGCAGCTCCCACACCAGCGTGGCGAGGACGCGGGCGCCCGAGCAGCCGACGGGGTGGCCGAGGGCGACGGCGCCGCCGTTGGGGTTCACGACGGCCGGGTCGAGCTCGGGCCACGAGGCCAGGCACGCCAGGGCCTGCGCCGCGAACGCCTCGTTGAGCTCCACCGCCGCCAGGTCGGCCCAGCCGATGCCGGCCCGCTTCAGCGCCCGCTCGGCCGCCTCCACCGGGGCGATGCCGTACAGCGGGGGCGACACCGCGCTCACGGCTGCCGACACGACCCGAGCGAGCGGGCGCCGGCCGAGCCGCCCGCACGCCTCCTGGGAGGCGAGCAGCACGGCCGCCGCGCCGTCGGCCAGGGGCGACGCGTTGCCGGCGGTGACGGTTCCGTCGGGCCGGAACGCCGGCGCCAGGCGGGCCAGCGCGCCGGCCGACGCGTCGGGGCGGACCGCCTCGTCGCGGGCCGGCGCCACGCCGTCGACGGCCACGACCTCGTCGGCGAAGTGCCCGTCCGCCCAGGCGGCCGCCGCCCGGCGGTGGCTCCCAAGGGCGAAGGCGTCCTGCGCCTCCCGGGTGACGCCGTAGGCGTCGGCCAGGCGCTCGGCACCCTCGTCCAGCGAGACCGTCCAGCCGGCCGGCATTCGCGGGTTGACCAGGCGCCATCCGAGCGTCGTGTCGACCAGCACCGCGTCCCCCCGGCCGTGCAGCGCCTCCGGCCTGGGCAGGACCCAGGGCGCCCGCGACATCGACTCGACGCCTCCGGCCAGGCACACCTCGGCGTCGCCAACGGCGACGGCCCGGTCGGCGGCCACCACCGCCTCCAGGCCCGACCCGCACAGCCGGTTCACGGTGGCGCCGGGCACGCCGACCGGGAGCCCCGCCAGCAGGAGGGCCATGCGCGCCACGTTGCGGTTGTCCTCACCCGCCTGGTTGGAGGCGCCGAGGTACACGTCGTCCACGGCCGCCGGGTCGAGGACGGGCGTGCGGGCCAGCAGGTGGCGCAGGACGCCGGCGGCCAGGTCGTCGGGGCGCACACCGGCCAGCACGCCCCCGTGGCGGCCGATCGGCGTGCGCACGGCGTCCACGATCACGCTCCGGCGAATCACGCACGACCAGTATCGCAGCCGCCTGCGGCGCCGGCACTCGAGGCGCTGGGCGCCCCCGGACCGCAGGCCCGTCGTGGTGGTCGGCGGCGTGCCGCCGTCGGCCGGCCGCGGGCCGCGGCGACCGCCCGGCCCTCCGGGACCGGTGCCTCGTCGGTGCCGGTGACGTCGGTTGCGTCGTGGTGGAGCCGGGGTGGCAGGCGCGGAACAACGCCGGGGCCCGCCGCGTTGAAGATCCTTGAACTCGCAAATACCCGGAGGCCGCCATGCCCGCCGTCACCGCCGACACCCTGACCCTCCCCCGCATCGAGGTTCCCCTGGAGGGCGCCACCCCCCGGGCCGCCCGCTCGGTGACCACCGCGCCCACCGGGTTCGAGGGCGAGGGCTTTCCCGTGCGGCGTGCCTTCGCCGGCGTCTCGCTGGCGGATCTCGACCCGTTCATCCACATGGACCAGATGGGCGAGGTGGACTACGCGCCGGGAGAGCCCCGGGGGACCGACTGGCACCCCCACCGCGGGTTCGAGACGGTCACGTACATCATCGACGGCACGTTCCTGCACCAGGACTCCCACGGCGGCGGGGGCACGATCAGCAACGGCGCCACCCAGTGGATGACGGCCGGAGGCGGCATCCTCCACATCGAGACGCCGCCCGAGGAGCTGGTGGTCAAGGGCGGCCTGTTCCACGGCATCCAGCTGTGGGTCAACCTGCCGGCCAGGGACAAGATGGTGGCGCCCCGCTACCAGAACCTCGAGGCCGGCCAGGTCGTCCTGCTGTCGTCGCCCGACGGCGGCGCCCTCGTCCGCCTGATCGCCGGCGACGTGGCCGGGCACCGGGGGCCCGGTGCGACCCACACCCCCATCACCGTCGCCCATGCCACCGTGGCGCCTGGCGCCCGGCTGGAGCTGCCGTGGCGGCCCGACTTCAACGCGCTGGCCTACGTGCTCGACGGCACGGGCAGCGTCGGCGTCGAGCGCAGGCCGATCGCCACCGGCCAGCTCGCCGTGTTCGGGCCGGGCGACACCGTCACCGTGGACGCCGCCGGTGCCAGGCCCGTGGAGATCCTGCTCCTCGGCGGCCAGCCCATCCGCGAGCCCATCGCCACCTACGGCCCGTTCGTGATGAACAACAAGGCCCAGCTCATCCAGGCCATGGAGGACTTCCGGGCCGGCCGGCTCGGCACCGTCCCGGCCGACGGCCTGCGGCCGTACCGTCCGTAGGCCCTCAGCCCGGGCCCGGGGCGGGCTCGGGGAAGCCGTCGATGCGGCGGAGGTCGGGGAAGATCACCCACCACGCCCCGGCCACGGCCAGCGTGGCGACACCGCCGAGCACGATGGCGGCGGACGGCCCGAGGACCTGGCCGACGGCGCCCGACTCGAACGCGCCGAGCTCGTTCGACCCGCCGATGAACACGTTCTCCACCGCCATCACCCGGCCCCGCTTGTCGTCCGGGGTGACCAGCGGCACCAGGGTGGCCCGGATGAACACGCTCACCGCGTCGGCACCCGAGAGCACGACCAGGGCGGCGAAGGCCACCGCGTAGTCCCGGGTCAGCCCGAGGACGATCGTCGCCAGCCCGAAGGCGGTCACCACCATGAACAGCGTGGGCCCCACCCGGCGGCGCAGCGGGCGGACGGCGAGGGTCAGCGTCACGGCCGCCGCGCCCAGCCCGGCGGCGGCGCGGAGCCACCCGAGGCCGACGGCGCCGACGCCCAGCCGGTCGGTGGCCACGGCGGGCAGGAGGGCGACGGCGCCGCCGAACAGCACGGCGAACAGGTCGAGCGAGACGGCGCCCAGCAGCACCGGCACCCGGCGGATGAAGCGGAACCCCTCGACGGCCTCGGACAGCCGGGCCCGGACCGGCGGCCGCGCGTCGACGCCGCCCATAACCGGCTCGACGGCGGCCTCGACCAGGGCGTCGCCCGCGCCCGGGACGCCGGCCGTGGCGGACGCGCCGGCCGGGGCCAGCACGTGCACCGACCGCAGGGCGGCGGCCGACGCCAGGAGGAGCAGGGCCGACGCGACGTACGGCAGCCGCACGTCCACCGCGTACAGGGACCCGCCCAGCACGGGCCCCACCACCAGGGCCGCCTGCCAGGCGCCCGAGAAACGGGCCACCACCCACGGGAGGCGGTCGCGGCCGACGACGTCGGCGGGCAGCGCCCGGGACGCCGGCGCGGCGAAGGCGCGGGCCGTGCCGAACAGGAACACCAGGGCGAACACGGGGGTGGCCGACGTCGGCGCCGACCCGGCGTAGAGCGCGAGGACGCCGGACACCACCGCCTGGGCCGTCGCCGCCGCGGCGGCCACCCGCCGGCGGTCCCACCGGTCCGCCGCCGCGCCGGTCACCAGCACCAGGAGGGCGGCCGGCGCGAACTCGGCCAGGCCCAGCCAGCCGAGGTCGAGCTCGCGCCCGGTCAGGTCGTACACCTGCTTGCCCAGCGCCGTCAGCTGGGCGGCCGTGGCCGTGGCCGCCGCGAAGACGCCGAACAGCAGCAGCCACACCGACCGGTCCGCCCGACGCATCGGCGGATGATGCCCGCGTTCTCGACCGGGAGGCGCCGGCGACGGCGCCAGTCGCCCACGCGACGGCGTACGGCGGAGGAGCCGGCGCCGTAGACAGGCCATGGAACGCCTTTCCCGACTGGCCGCCGCCACCTTCGTCGCCGCCGGCGGCCTCGTCCACCTGGATCTGTGGCGCACCGGCTACCGAGGCATCCGCTACATCGGCCCGCTGTTCCTCGCCAACGTCGCGGCGTCGGCCGTGCTGGCCCTCGCCGTGCTCGTGGTCCGCGACCGGCGGGTGGTGGCGGCCGGCATCACCTTCGCCGTCGCCTCCCTGGCCGCGCTCGTGGCGAGCCGCACCGTCGGCCTCCTCGGCTTCACCGAGCGGGCGTGGACGGACGACGCGGTGCGGGCGGCCACCGCCGAGGTGGGCGCGGTCGTCGCCCTGGCCGCCGCGGTCGTCGCCGCCACCTACCGCCGGCGCCTCGAGGCGGCGCCGGTGCCGGTCCGGGCCGGGCGGAGGCGCGCCGTCCGCTGACCACCGGGCAGGATGGGGCGGTGCCGACCGACCTGATGCCCGCGGCGTTCCTCGGCCATGGCAACCCGATGAACGCCCTCGACCACAACCGCTACACCGAGGCGTGGCGGGCGTTCGGCGCCGCCGTGCCGCGGCCCCGGGCGATACTCGTCGTGTCGGCCCACTGGTACGTCAACGCCACCGCGGTCACCGCCATGGAGCGGCCCCGCACCATCCACGACTTCTACGGGTTCCCGCCCGAGCTGTTCGCCGTCGACTACCCGGCCCCCGGAGACCCCGGGATCGCCGCCCTCGTGCGCGACGTCGTGCGGCCCACATGGGTCGGGCTGGACCACGACAGCTGGGGCATCGACCACGGGACGTGGTCGGTGCTCGTCCACGCCTTCCCCGACGCGTCGATCCCGGTCGTCCAGCTCTCCGTCGACGCCACCAAGGGCGTCGACCACCACCTCGAGATGGGCGCCCGCCTGGCGCCGCTGCGCGAGCAGGGCGTGCTCGTCGTGGGGAGCGGCAACGTGGTGCACAACCTCCGCCGGGTCGACTTCTCGGCGCCCGACGGCGCCTTCGAGTGGGCCCAGCGCTTCGACGAGGACGCCCGGGCGCTGATGACGTCGGACCCGTCGGCCACTCCCGGCCTGTCGTCGCACGGGGACTGGTCCGCCGCCGCCCCCACGCCCGACCACTTCCTGCCGCTGCTCTACCTGGCCGGCCTGGCTGCCGCCGCCGGCCGCCCGGCCGCCGTGCTGGTGGGCGGCTACGCCTACCGCTCGCTGTCCATGACGGCGTACACCCTCGACGCGCCGCCCCTGCCGGCACCGCCGGGCGGCGACACCCGGCCGCCCGCCGGCCCCGCCGCCCCGGCCGACGCCAGCAACCTTTGACGGTCGGCTTCGACCTACCGGCGACCGTCGCACCGGGATGCGCCCGCGACGGTCAGTCGGCGGCGGCCCCCAGCACCCGCTCGCGCGTCGGGACCCGCACGCCGACGTACCACACGCCCACCAGCCCGGCCGCCACCACGGCGGCCCGGGCGGCGGGCGCGTCCAGCCCGACGGTTGCGCTGAGGGTGCACGCCGCGACGATCATCCCGATGGCCGTCACCTTGGCCCGCCGGGGCATCCCGAGACCGGCCCGGTGGTCGCGCACGAGCGGACCGACCTTGGGCAGCGACAGCACCCACTGCTCGAACCGGGGGCTCGACCTGGCGAAGCACGAGGCGGCCAGGACGAAGAACCCGGTGGTGGGGAGCCCGGGGACGACCACGCCCAGGCCACCCAGCCCGACGGACGCCCACCCCAGTGCCAGCCATCCCCACCGGGCCGCGCCGCGCCGGGGCTCGCCGGCCGGGCCGGCCCGGCTCACCCCAGCAGGTCGGCCACGTCGCCGGCCATGAGGACGAGCAGGAGGACGATGACGCCGGCGCCGACGGCCGTGTAGGCCCACCGCCACCGGTGGTCGGCGGCCCAGAACCGGCGCATGGTCACCACGTTGGCGACGATGGCGACGGTGCCGAGGGGCAGGCCGATCCACGGCCCCACGCCGGCCGCGAACCCGAGGGCGGGCGCCACGAACGGCAGGAAGATGTAGGTGAGGAGGCAGCGGGTGGCCGACACCAGGATCGACCGGCTGAACGCCTGCTGCAGTTCGGACCGGGAGCGTCGGGGGGCGGCGTCGTCCACGCGCAGCAGCCGGCGCATGGCCCGGTCGGCGGGCGGGCGGGACCGCACGGCGCCCGTCGACTCGATCGTCGTCACGGCCACGATGATGTCAGCCCGCTCGCCGGTACGCCCACCCGGAGAAGGCCCCCGGGTGGGCGGCGGCGGGGTTACCCCTGGCGGGCGGCCATGCCGACGACGGGCCGGGCCAGGCGGAGCGCACCGGTGGACCCGCGGAAGACGGCGTCGCCGAAGGCGAAGATGCCGCCGTCGGAGGCCACCAGCCAGTAGCCCTTGCCGGTCGGGGTCGACGCCATGCCGGCGATGGGCTGGGCCAGCCGCATGGCGCCGGTGGAGCCGGCGAAGGTGGCGTCGCCGAAGGCGAAGATGCCGCCGTCGGAGGCCACCAGCCAGTAGCCCTGGCCCGACGGCGTGGGCGTCATGCCCACGATGGGCCGGGCCAGGCGCATCCCGCCCGTGGAGCCGAAGAACGCGGCGTCGCCGAAGGCGAAGATGCCGCCGTCGGAGGCCACCAGCCAGTAGCCCTTGCCCGACGGGGTGGGCGCCATGCCCACGACGGGCTGGGCCAGGCGCATGGCGCCCGTCGAGCCGGCGAAGGTGGCGTCGCCGAAGGCGAAGATGCCGCCGTCGGAGGCCACCAGCCAGTAGCCCTTCGCACCCGGGTGGGGGGCCATGCCCACGATGGGCTGAGCCAGCCGCATCGCCCCCGTCGACCCGAGGAAGGGGGCGTCGAAGGCGAAGATCCCGCCGTCGGAGGCGACCAGCCAGTAGCCGGGTTGGGCGCCCGGGGTGGTCGGCGTGGTCGGGGTGGTCGGGGTCGCCGCCTCCCGGACGTTGGTGAAGCTCACCGTGTTGGTGCCCGACGCGATGGTGACGTTCTGGGCGGGCTGGGGCACGAACCCGAAGGCGGTGGTCTCCGACACCGTGCAGGTCGTACCGGTGGGGATGCCGGCGATCGGGGCGCTGGACGTACCGGCTCCGCCCGCTGTTCCCACGGTGACGGTCACCGGCTGGTTGCTCACCGCGCCGGGGCAGTTCACGGTGAAGTCGAAGGTCCCCGGCGTGTCGGACACCTTGTTGATCACCAGGCTGCCGGTGTCGGAGGCGGTCACCAGCCGGAAGTAGTCGAGGAACGCCTTGCCGGCCTCGGCCGTCCCCGAGACGTTGACCCGGTGGATACCGGCGGGGAGCGTCGCCGAGCTGGCCAGCGTCGCCTGGCACTCCATCGCCCCGGCCGTGGTGGGCGGCCTCACCAGCTTGGTCTCGTTGTGGTCCAGGTTCGCCCCCATCCAGAAGTAGAACGGCCGGGACACGTTGTCCCGGAGCCCGACGACGCTCACCACGCCCGTGTGCCCCTCCGGGATCGTGAAGGTCCAGGCCAGGTGGGCCGTCACGTTGTCGAGGGACTGGGCGCTGCCCCCCGACCACTCGGAGCCCCCCTGAGGGCACTCGGTCGCGGTGAGGACGGCGCCGGGCGCCTCGTTGTAGAGGGTCGGGTCGTTCGTCTCGATCGTCTGCGGCGCCAGGTGGGCGGCGCCGGCCGGCGCGGGGAGGAAGCCCACCGCTGCCGCCGCGGCCAGCATGAAGGCGGCGGCGGTGCGCTTCCAGCCGCGCGTGGACAGTCCGGTCTGCCAGCTCATGTGAATGACGTGCCCCAGTTCTCGGTTCCAAGCGGCCAGCCGCCGTGTCTGGACCACTGCCGCCGTGCCCGCCCGGGCGCGAACCCGTGGTAGCGGAACGCGGCCACCCTGCCACTGCACGTGGGGGCCGTCAAGGGGTCAAATGGCCAAACAGGGAATCCGGCCAATCAGCGCCCGGCGAACCGGTCGTCGCTCAGCAGCCGCGGATCCGTCGGGTCGCTCCCGACATAGGCGGCGGAACCGACGGCGGTGCGGTAGGCGCCCAGGGCGCGATACGTCGTCCGGCCCGAGCGGACCGTCTCGTCGCCCCCGGCGCCGCCGAACACGGCCCAGTCCGTCTCCTTGTCGGCGTCGAACCAGACGACCATCCGCACGCCGCTGGCGGGCAGCCACGCGTAGAGCTCGGCGACCCACGCCCGTTTGGCCGCCAGGCCGGCGCCGTCCGCCGCTGCCGACGTGGAGGCCGTCTCCGTCACCGCCACCGGCCTGGCCGGCGCAAGGGACCGGACGCGGGCGACCATGGGGGCAAGGGTCGACTCGGGCGACCGCCACGTCGACCACGCCTGGCTGGCGCCCCAGTTGTAGCCGTCGACGGCGACCCAGTCGGCGTAGGGCTCGCCGGGCCAGAACGCCTCCGCCGGGTGGCCGCCGACGTCGTCGTGGTTCACGGCCCACACCCACTGCAGCTGTGACGGCCCCACGCCGGCCGCCGCCACCAGACCGTGCACCCGCCGCCACATGGCCACGTAGTCGGACGGGTCGTTGCCCCCCACCGCCGCGCCCCACGGGTACCAGTCGCCGTTCGCCTCGTGGGCCAGGCGGAGGTACGCCCGGCGGTCGTCGCCCGTGCCGAGGCGACCGTCGCCGCCGGCCAGGAAGGCGGCCAGCCGCGTGGCCCAGGTCCGCACGTAGCCGTCGTGGTCACCCCGGGCGATGCGGACCTCGACGTCACCGGGCGTGTTGGAACCGGTGAACGGCTCCCAGGTCACGAGCGGCACGTTGCCGCTGTTCCAGACGTTCGGCAGCTGCTGGCCGAAGAGGTTGTCGAGCGTCTTCCTCGAACCGTTCCAGCTCGTGAACAGCTCGACCACCGCGTGGCGCTTGCCCTGCCACCCCTCCATGGCCCGCACATCGCGCATGGCCCAGCCCTGGTTGCCGTAGTAGACGCCCAGCAGCACCGGCGCCGGCGGAGCCGGCTCCGTCGCGTCGGCGGGGCCCACCACCGACGCCGCCGTCACGGCACCCGCCACCGCCGCTGCGCACCACCAACCCCGTCCGCCGTCCCGCCGTGCCCCCATGCACCAAACGGTACGGCACCACTGCGGCGCCGCGGACGCGCCGAACCGGGGCTGCGACCGGGCGCCGGGCCGGGACGCCGGCGCGGACCGGTCTCATCCGCCGGTGGTCGGCGTCGCCGGCGCGGTGGCCGGCGCGGTGGTCGGCGCCGGGATGGGCGGGGTCCCCGACTGCACCTCAGCCGGCGGCTCGAAGGCCGCGTCGTCCACCTCGGTGTCGGCCGCGGTCAGCACCAGCTCGGCTCCCGAGAACGTCAACTTCACGGGCACGTCGTCGTCCCGGAGGCACAGGACGTCAGCCGTGGCGGGGTCGAGGGTGTAGCACTCGGCGTCCTCGTCGCCGACCCTGGCCCCCGCCGAGGTCACCTCCTTGCCGTCCAGCGACGCGACCAACGCGTCGATGATGCCGGCGCTGGCACCGGCGTCGGCCGTCGAGGCGCCCCGCTGGCACGACCACGGGCCGGCGTCCCTGCGCTGGCAGAACACGTTCCCGTCCCCGAGCACGAACGCGGTCGACTCCTGGCGGCCCTGCCCGGGGGCCTCGGCCACCAGCGACTGGCGGGCTCGCTCGCCCTTCCACCACACCTCGATGGTCAGCCTGCCCTCCTCCCCGGCCGGCAGGGCACCCGAGTACACCAGGTGCAGGTCGCGGGTGCGGGCGTCGGCCAAGCGGTCCACCAGCTCCTTGGCCGCCGCGTTCAGCGGCCGCGTCGTGGTCGTGGTCGTGGCCGGGCCCGCCACGTCGTCGTCGTCGCCGAGCACGGCGAAGAGGGCGGCGCCACCCAGGCCGCCCAGGACCAGGGCGCCCAGGACGACCACCACGATGCGCCTGGTCACGCCGGCCGACGCTAATGGGCCGCCCACCTCGCGGTGCAGCCGGAGCATCGCCGCCGTTGGGGCTCCCCGGCGTCGAGCGGGACGTCTCGATGCCGTCGGCCGTTCCGATTGCCCCGCCGCCGGCACGGCGCGATCCTTGGGTGTGCCGGGGGACACGCGCCAGCGGGGCCTGGCCGCCTTCGGGCGGCGGGCGTGGAACGAGGCGTTCGCGCGGCTGGCGGAGGCGGACGAGGCCGAACCCCTCGGCGCCGACGACCTCGAGAGGCTCGGACTGGCGGCCGCCCTCGTGGGCCGGGACGACGACTGCGACCGGTGCTGGATCCGCGCCCACCAGGGGTACCTCGACGCCGGGGACGTCCAGGGCGCCGCCCGGGTGGCGTTCTGGCTCGGGCTCACCTTCTTCCTGGTGGGCGAGGACGCCAAGGGCAACGGGTGGCTGGCGCGTGCCCAGCACCTGCTGGACGAGGCCGGCCTCGACTGCGTCGAGCGCGGCTACCTCCTGGTCGCCCCGGGGATGGACGCCCTGTTCAGCGGCCGGGACGAAGAGGCGGCCGAGCTGTTCGGCCAGGCCGCCGCCGTCGCCCGGCGCTTCGGCGACGCCAGCCTGCTGGCCCTCGCCGGGTGTGGGCGGGGCCAGGCCCTCATGCGGCTCGGCCGGCTGGCCGAGGGGGTCGGGCTGCTCGACGAGTCCCTGGTGGCGGTGACCGCCGGCGAGGTCGAGCCGCTGGTGTGCGGCATCGTCTACTGCGCCTCCATCGAGGCGTTCCACGAGGTCTTCGACCTCAACCGGGCCCGGCAGTGGACCACGGCCCTCTCGCGCTGGTGCGCCTCCCAGCCCGACCTCGTGCCCTTCCGGGGGAACTGCCTGGTGCACCGCGTCGAGGTCATGCAGCTGGGCGGCGCCTGGGCGCAGGCCCTGGAAGAGGTGCGGCGGGCGTGCGAGCTCCTGTCGCAGCCCCCCCAGCCGGGGGTGGGCGAGGCCCACTACCTGTGGGCCGAGCTGCACCGGCTGGCGGGCCGCTTCTCCGAGGCGGAGGAGGGCTACCGCCGGGCCGCCGAGCACGGTCGCCCGCCGCAGCCCGGCCTCGCCCTGCTGCGCCTGGCGCAGGGGCGGCCGGAGGCGGCCGCCGCCACCAGCCGCCGCGTCCTCGAGGAGACGACGGACTGGGTCAGCCGGTGCAAGGTCCTGCCCGCGCACGTGGAGATCCTGCTGGCGGCGGGCGACGTGGCGGGCGGGAGGGAGGCCGCCGACGAGCTGGCGGCCATCGCCGCCGAGCACGGGGTGCCGCTGCTGCGAGCCATCGCCGACACGGCGGCGGGAGCCGTCCTGCTGGCCGAGGGCGACGCCTCGGGCGCCTGCGTCACCCTGCGGCGAGCGTGGCGGGCGTGGTGCGACCTCGACACGCCCTACCAGGCGGCCCGCACCCGGGTCCTGCTGGGCGAGGCGTGCCGGCAGCTGGGCGACGAGGACGGCGCCGCCTTCGAGCTCGACGCCGCCCGGGCGGCGTTCCAGCGGCTGGGCGCGGCGGTGGACCTCTCGACGGTGCCCGCCGCCGGGCGAGCCCCGCCGGCCCGGGCGGCCGGTGGGCTGACGGCACGCGAGGTGGAGGTCCTCGGGCTGATCGCGTCGGGCCGCACCAACCGGGCCATCGCCGAGGCCCTGTTCATCAGCGAGAAGACGGTGGCCCGCCACGTGAGCAACATCTTCACCAAGCTGGGGCTCGGCTCCCGCTCCGCTGCGACCGCCTACGCCTACGAGCACGGCCTGGTCTGACCGCCTGGTCCGGCCGTGTGGGTGGTTCTACCCATGCACCGGGCGGCCGGCGAATGGGAACTTCGCCCGAAGTCGCCGGACGGCCTCGTCCGTACCTTCTCCTCTGACGGCACAGCGCCGCCGACGTCGAGGAGGGAGAGGCGAATGGGGCAGGCACGGGAGACGATCGACCTGATGACGGAGGCCATGGTGAGCAAGGACCTGGAGCGGCTGGCCGGCGTGTACGCGCCCGACGCCGTGGTCACGACGCCCGACGAAGGGGAGATCAAGGGCCGCGAGGACATCGTGGAGTACCTCCGCAAGTTCATCGTCGCCATCCCCGACTTCACGTGGGAGGCCATGGCGCAGTACGAGTGCGGCGACACGGCGGTCGACGAGGGTTGGGTCGTCGGGACCAACACCGGCCCCGTCCCGACCCCGGGCGGCGGGACCCTCCCGGCCACGGGCAGGGCGGTCCGGGTCCGGAGCGTCGACATCGCGACCGTCCGTGACGGGCAGATCGTCCGCCACAACTTCTACTTCGACCAGCTCGACCTGCTGTCCCAGCTGGGCCTGGCGCCCGAATAGGCGGCGGTCGTACCCCACGGGCGGTGCCGCCGGTCACCCGACCGGCGGCACGGCCGCGTCCCTACCGCCGCCTCGTGGGCCGCTCCGGGCTCGGCGGCTCGGCGACCGTCGAGGAGCTCCGCTCAGCGGCCCCGGAGCAGGCGCAGGCCGCCGGTCTTGCAGCCGACGCAGTGCGTCGCCTCGGGGACCGCCTCCAGGCGGGCGTCCGGGATGCGCAGCCCGCAGCGCTGGCACACGCCGTAGGTCCCGGCGGCCAGCCGGCCCAGCGCGGCCTCCACGTCCTCGGTGCTGCGCCGGGCGGACACGGCCAGGGCCACCAGCCGGTCGCGCTCGACGTTGCTGCCGTCGGCGTCGCCCGCGTCCTCCTCGTCGGGGGAGTCCAGCGACGCCGGCTCGGCGGCCAGGTCGGCGATGGCCTGCTCCAGGTGGGCCAGCCGGGCGCGGTAGCCGTCGAGCTGGGCCAGGAGCGTGTCGCGGTAGGGAACGCCGGTCGCCGCGTGGGCCGCCGGGGCGCCGGGATCGGCAACAGCTGTCATGAGAGGACCTCCCGCCAAGGAGCCGACGGCCCGGTCGCCGTCGCTGCGGAAGGACCCAACGCGCCGGGCCCGGCGCGCATTCCCTCGCTCACCGGGCGGCGGTGAGGAGGACCCAGCTCCCCCGGTCGTCCAGCCGGCGGGCGACCCGCAGTCCGCTGGCCGCCGCCAGCCGCTCCAGCTCCTCGTCCGGGGTGACGCTGGCGGCGAAGCGCTGGGTCCACGACCGCCCCTCCAGCGTGTAGGTCACGGCGGCCGTGAACGAGCCTCCCGGGCCGGGGCGCACGTCGGCCAGCCGGACCCCGACGACGCCCAGCGCTCCCGCCGCCTCGCCGGGCTGCCAGTCGGGCGGGTAGCGCTCGACCACCACGACACCGCGGGGGGCCAGGTGCCGGCGGCACACGGCGAGCAGGCCGAGCTTGCCGCCGGCGTCGGGCTGGTCGAACAGGTGGGCGGTGGCGAGCACGGCATCGAAGCGCCGACCGAGGTCGAGCCCCCACACGTCGGCCCGCACCGTCTCGGCGCCCTGCACGAACGCCAGCATCTCGGCCGACTCGTCCACCGCCACGACGGCGTGGCCCGCCGCCACCAGCGGGTGGGTGAGACGACCCGGCCCCGAGCCCAGCTCCAGGACGGTCGCCCCGGGCGGGAGGGCGGAGCGGACCGTCGACAGGGCGGGCTCGGGCGGAAGGCGGCGGTAGACGGCCAGCGGGCTGCCGTCCGGCGCGATCGCCTCGTCCACGCCCGCATCCTCCCCCGGCGGGCCGCCGAGGCGCCGTCGTAGGGTCGAGGGGTGGCCAACCCGGCTCTCGGCGTGCTCCACCGGCTGGCGCCGGCCGCCCGCGCCGCCACCGCCGAGGAGGCCGCCGGCGCCGTCGTCGCCCTGCACGCCACGGACCCGGCGACGGTCCACCTCTCGGTGGCCGCCCGCACCGCCGGCCCCGGCGCGACGGTCGCGGCCGTCGACCGCGCCCTGTACGACGACCGCACGCTGGTGCGGGTGCTGGGCATGCGGCGGACGATGTGGGCCGTCCCGTGCTCGCTCGTACCCGTGGTGGTCGCCGCCTGCGGGCGGGCGGTCGCCGGCGAGGAGCGGCGCAAGGTCATCGCCGCCCTGGAGGCCCAGGGCGTGGTCGACGACGGCGCCCGCTTCGTCGCCCGCCTGGAGGAGGAGGCGCTGGCCGCCCTGGTGGAACGGGGCGAGGCGACGGCGCGCGAGCTGGCCCACGACGTCCCCGACCTGGCCCGCACCATCCGCCTGGGCGGCGCCTCGAAGTGGCGACCGAGGTGACCCTGGCCACGAGGGTCGTCGTCACCCTCACCGCCGAGGGGCGGGTGACCCGGTCGCGGCCCCGGGGCTCGTGGACGTCCACGCTCCTCCGCTACGTCCCGGTGCCCCCCCTCGGCGACCCGGTCGACCCGGGCGAGGGCCGCGCCCAGCTGGCCCGGCGGTGGCTGGCGGCGTTCGGGCCGGCGTCGGCCGACCCCGGGCGCGACCTGCGCTGGTGGGCGGGGTGGACGGTGGGCGCCACCAGGAAGGCGCTGGCCGACGCCGGGGAGCCGTCCCCGGTGGCCGGCCCGGGCGCCGGGGCCGACGGCGACGGCGAGCCGTGGGCCGCCCTCCTCCCCAGCCTCGACCCGACCACCATGGGTTGGAAGGAGCGGTCGTGGTACCTGGGCGACCTCGGCGGCGCCCTGTTCGACACCAACGGCAACGCCGGGCCCACCATCTGGTGGAGCGGGCGCATCGTCGGCGGCTGGGCCCAGCGGCCCGGAGGCGAGGTCGTCACCCGGCAGCTGGTCGACGTGGGGGCGGAGGGCGCGGCGGCCGTGGGCGCCGAGGCCGCCCGCCTCCAGGCGTGGCTCGACGCCGGCGGCGCCGTGGTCCGGCCCCGCTTCCCCACCCCTCTCCTGAAGGAGCTGTGCGGGTGAGCGGCGGCGACGAGGTGACGCTGGTCCTCGACGGCCACGAGGTCACCATCTCCAGCCCCGGCAAGGTCTTCTTCGCCGAGCGGGGAGAGACGAAGCTCGACCTGGTCGAGTTCTACGGAGCCGTCCGCGACCCGCTCCTGGCCGCCATGGGCGGGCGCCCGGTGCTCCTCCAGCGCTTCCCCGACGGCGCCGGCGGCAGCTCCTTCTTCCAGAAGCGGGTCCCCTCGTCGCGGCCGGCGTGGCTGCGGACGGCCGACGTGAGCACGCCCAACGGCACCCACTCCGACGCCCTGGTGGCCCACGACCTGGCCCACGTCGCCTGGGCGGTGAACATCGGCTGCCTCGGCTTCCACGTGTGGCCCACCCGGGCCGACGCGCCCGACGTGGCCGACGAGCTGCGCATCGACCTCGACCCCACGCCGGGCGTGGACTTCGCCATGGTCCGGGAGGCCGCCCTGGAGGTGCGCGACCTGCTGGCCGAGCTGGGCCTGACGGGCTGGCCCAAGACGACGGGTAACCGCGGCATCCACGTCTACCTGCGCCTCGAGCCCCGTTGGGACAGCTACCGGGTGCGGGCGGCGGCGGTGGCCGTCGCCCGCCAGCTCGAGCGGCGCCGCCCCGACCTGCTCACCGCCGCGTGGTGGAAGGAGGAACGGGGCCGGCGGGTGTTCGTGGACTTCAACCAGAACGCCCCTCACAAGACGGTGTTCGGTGCCTGGTGCGTCCGGGCCCGGCCGGGCGCCCAGGTCTCCACGCCCTTCGCCTGGGACGAGCTCGACGGCTCGTTCCACCCCGACCGGATGACGGTCCCCGTCGTGGCGGCCCGGGTAGCGGCCGACGGGGACCCGTGGGCGGGGATGTACCAGCGCCCGCAGTCGATCGAGCCGCTGCTCGCCATGTACGACCGCGACATGGCGGACGGCCTCATGGACGCCCCCTGGCCGCCCGTCTACCCGAAGCAGCCCAACGAACCGCCCCGGGTGGCCCCCAGCCGAGCCCGCAAGACGCCCCCTGCCGGGTGAGGGCCGACGTACCCGGCGCCCGGCCCGCAGGGGCTGCGGGCCACCGACCGAAGCGGCGACGGCGGCGAGATCGAGGTCCGCTGCGACGATCCCGAGGTACGCCTGTGTGCCGCCATGGGGGTGCTCAACGCCGCCACCGCCGAGGTGGTGGCGGCCATCGCCCAGGCGCTGGAGGACCCCGCCGGCTGGCAGGGCGACGGCATCGTGTCGCCCGAGCACTGGGTGGCCCTGCGCGCCGGCGTCAGCTCCGCCCGGGCCCGGCGCCTGGTGGCCATGGCCCGGGCACTGGCGCAGCTGCCCTCGGCGGCCGCCGCCTTCGCCGAGGGGGCGTTGAGCGAGGACCAGGCCAACCTGGTGTGCGCCCATGTCGACCCCGCCCACGACGAGCGGGTCACCGAGCTGGCCCGGCGCTGCACCGTCAACCAGCTGCGCCGCATCCTGCCCACCGTGGCCCCGCCCCCGCCGGCTCCCGGTCCCGGGCCGGACGCCGAGGAGGCGGCGGGCGAGGAGGGCGACGCCGGCGCCGGCGTTGGCGACACCCCGGGCCGGCGTGAGGTGGCCTTCGGCCACCGCGACGACGGCCGGTGGTGGGCCCGCATCCTGTTGCCGCCCGACGAGGGCGCCGTGGTGCAAACGGCCCTGGAGGCGGCCCGCCGCGCCCTGGTGTCGGCCCGCCGCCCCGGCGGCGACGGCGACGAGGCCCACGACCGGGTGGGATGGGCCGACGCCGTGGTGCACATGGCCGAGGCGGCCCTGTCGGGCATGGAGGGCGCCGGGCGCCTGCCCGCCGACCGCTTCCAGGTGGTCTTCCACGTCGATGCCGACCACCCCGAGCGGGCCCGGCTGCACCTCGGGCCGCTGCTGGGCGGCTCGCTGCGGGACTACCTGACCTGCGACGCCACCGGGCGGGTGGTGGTGGAGCGCCACGGCACCCCCGTGCACGTCTTCGCCCGCCGGCGCACGGTGGACGACCGGCTCCGCCGGCTGGTCGAGCACCGCGACGGGGGCTGCCGGGTGCCCGGTTGCGGCGCCCGGCGGGGCCTGCACGTGCACCACCTCGTTGCACGGCAGAGCTCACGATCGCCGGGTCGGCATAACGCGTCGGTCGGCATAATGCCCGGCCCACCACCGCCTGCACCACCTCGGCCGCCTGGGCATCGAGGGTGACCCCACCAGCGTCGACGGGCTGCGCTTCAGCGACCACCGGGGCCGGCCCATCCGGGGCCCGAGCCCGACGCCCCCCGGCGCCCCACCGGCCGAGGTGGTGCAGGCGGTGGTGGGCCGGGCATTATGCCGACCGACGCGTTATGCCGACCCGGCGATCGTGAGC